>DASWER010000638.1:0-22579 GCA_036394655.1 Burkholderiales bacterium | reverse complement strand
CCGGCGCCGATGACGCGCGGCATGAGGAGCTTGCGCTCGGTCTCGAGCGCTATCGCGCGGTTGAAGGCAACCAGCGCCGCGGCATCGCGCCGCGTGGCGCGGCGGAGGTTCAACTTTTCTCCCATGCAGGTATCTTAGGCGAGCGATGAAACATCGATCGATCCTGTTTGTCTGCACCGGGAACATCTGCCGCTCGCCGACCGCGGAAGGCGTGCTACGCCACCTCGCCGCCGCGGAGGGCATCGAGCTGCGCATCGCATCGGCCGGTATCGGCGACTGGCACGTCGGCCATCCGCCCGACGAGCGCGCGCAGCAGCATGCAAAGGGCAGGGGATATGACCTGAGCGCGCTGCGGGCGCGCCAGGTGCGGCCGGGCGATTTCAGCGAGTTCGATCTGATTCTCGCCATGGATCGCGGCCATCTTCGCGCGCTCGAGCGCATGGCGCCGCGCGAGCAGCGTCACAAGCTGCGCCTGTTTGCGGCGGGAGAGGACGTGCCCGATCCCTACTACGGCGGAGCGGAAGGCTTCGAGCGGGTGCTCGACCTGGTGGAGGCCGCGTGCCGCGACCTCCTCCAGGAATTGAAGAGCGCTACCTCTTAGTCTCGACCTGCTGGAGCTCGTCGTCCTGCGGCAGCGGCTTTACCCGCTCGCGGCGCGGGCGCCCGAGGTTCTGCGGCTCTTCGTGCACCGGCGGCTGCACGTGCACCTTGGCACGATCGGTTTCGATCATCACCAGGCCGGCATCCTTGAGGAGCTCCTTGGGATCGACCCGCGGCTGCTCGGCGCGCGGCTGCTCGACAGGGGCCGGCGCAGGCGGCTCGTAGCGCGGCTGTTCCTGAAGTGGCTCTTCGTGCCGCGGAGGCTCTGCCTGCCGATGAGGTTCTTCGTGCCCCGCCTGTTCTGCGCGCGACTCGAGCTCGTGGATGCGCCTCTGCTGCTCCGCCAAGGCGGCGGCTGCAGGCGAATGGTCTTCGCGCGGACGATCCGGGCGATCGCCGCGATCACCACGCTCGCCGCGATTGCGGTCGCGGCCACCGCGATTGCGGCGTCCCCGGCGGTGCTCTTCGCCTTCGCGCTCCGGACGCGGACCCTGACCTTGAACCTGAGGCTGCTGGCCCTCGGTCGGGAGCTGGTGGAACTGCGGCGCTTCGCCACCTGTTAGGGGCGGTTGCTGCGGGGGACGCGGCTGCTGTCCCTGCTGGGGCTGACGCTGCTGCTGCGGACCGCGGTCGGGACGGTCGGGACGCGGACCGCGATCCGGCCGTCGATCCTGGCGCTGGCCCTGGCCATCGCGCTGCTGCTGGCCGTCGCGCTGCGGCTGCCCATCGCGTTGCGGGCCGTTGCGGCGGCCTTCGAGGCGGCCCTGCTGCTGCCGGTCGCCGCGATCGCCGCGATCGCGATCGCCGCGCCCGTCACGACCGCCGCGTCCATCACGACCGCCGCGCCCGCCGCGCCCATCGCCGCGCTGGTGGTCGCGGCGCGGATCGCGCTGTGCCGGCGTGGGTTGCCCCGCAGGCACTGGCGCGGTTTGTATCGGGGCCGGCGCTGGCGTACCAGGCTTGAATATCGAGAGCATGCGCGAGAAGAACCCGGCGCCCGCGCTTGCCGCAGCGGCAGCCACTACCACAGGCTGCACGATCGGGGAGGGTTGTGGCGCCGGCCGCGGCTGTTGTTGCGCGCGCGGCGGGCGCGGCAGCGATTCGTCGACGATCGGTGCCGGCTCCGAGGGGGTGATGGTCTTCACCACCGGCTGCTGGCGCTCGACCTTGGCTTCGGCGGTCTCAGCGCCCGGTGCCTTGGGCTCTTCGGGCCGCTCGACCATCTCGTAGCTCGAAGGCACGTGCTCCATTTCGTTGAGCTCGTCGTGCCGCAGGCGCTGTACCTTGTAGTGCGGCGTCTCGAGGTGCTGGTTGGGCACCATCACGATGTTCACTTTCAGGCGCGCCTCGAGCTTCTGGATCTCGGCGCGCTTTTCGTTCAGCAGGAACGACGCCACGTCGACCGGCACTTGGGCGTGGACCGCCCCGGTGTTCTCCTTCATTGCCTCTTCCTGCATGATCCGCAGGACGTGCAGGGCGGTGGATTCGGTGCCGCGGATGAAGCCGGTGCCGCTGCAGCGCGGGCAGTTGATGTGCGCCGTCTCTTCGAGCGAGGGCTGCAGCCGCTGGCGCGAGAGCTCCATCAGGCCGAAGCGCGAGATCTTGCCGATCTGCACCCGGGCGCGGTCGAACTTGAGGGCGTCGCGCAGCTTGTTCTCGACCTCACGCTGGTTGCGCTGCGACTCCATGTCGATGAAATCGATCACGATCAGGCCGCCCAGATCGCGTAGCCGCAGCTGGCGCGCGACTTCTTCAGCCGCCTCCAGGTTGGTGCGGAACGCCGTCTCCTCGATGTCGCCGCCTTTTGTGGAGCGGGCCGAGTTGACGTCGATCGCCACCAGCGCCTCGGTGTGATCGATGACGATGGCGCCGCCCGAGGGCAGGGCCACCTGGCGCGAATAAGCGCTCTCGATCTGGTGCTCGATCTGGAAACGCGAGAAGAGCGGAACGTCGTCGCGGTAGAGCTTCACCTTGCCGACATTGCCCGGCATCACCGTCTGCATGAAGGCCTTGGCCTGCTCGAAGATCTCGTCGGTGTCGATCAGGATCTCGCCGATGTCGGGCTGCAGGTAGTCGCGGATCGCCCGGATCACCAGGCTCGACTCGAGGTAGATCAGGAACGGCTTCTTGGAGGTGTCCGCGGAGGCGCTTTCGACCGCGCGCCACAGCTGCATCAGGTAGTTCAGGTCCCAGTTCAGCTCCTCGGAGGTGCGCCCGATCGCCGCGGTTCTGGCGATGACGCTCATGCCCTCGGGTAGCTGGAGTTGATCGAGCGTATCGCGCAGCTCGTTGCGGTCCTCGCCTTCCACCCGGCGGGAAACGCCGCCGCCGCGCGGGTTATTCGGCATCAGGACGAGGTAGCGCCCGGCTAGGCTGATGAAGGTGGTGAGGGCGGCGCCTTTCGTGCCGCGCTCGTCCTTCTCGACCTGGACGATGACTTCCTGGCCTTCGTGCAGCGCATCCTGGATGCGGGCGCGGGCAACGTCGATGTCGGGCTTGAAGTAACTGCGGGAGACTTCCTTGAACGGGAGGAACCCGTGCCGCTCCTCGCCGTAATCGACGAAGGCAGCCTCGAGACTGGGCTCGATGCGGGTGATGATGCCCTTATAGATATTGCTTTTGCGCTGCTCCCTTGATGCTGACTCGATATCGAGGTCGACGAGTTTTTGTCCGTCGACGATTGCGACTCTCAGCTCTTCTTGCTGGGTCGCGTTGAATAACATCCGCTTCACTTGTTGTTCTCCTGCGCGCGCAGGAGACTAACGTTCGGTTAGTGCTCTCCTAAGGTCGACCTTGAATTGACGTCCCGTGGGACGGGTGAGGTTTCGCCGGGAAAACAGCCCTGTGCGCGCTTCTAGTAGTATCGCTACTTCCGGTGAGCGAAATTAACCAGCGCTTCAGGTCCGGCTGTGGCCGGACAGGAGGCGGGTTGCAGGTGCCGGCTGCCGGCGGCCTGAAGTTGTCCCCTAACCCTGTTAGGTGGACTTTCAAGCTCACCCGCCTTGTGCTTTCCTGTGCCTCGCAACTCAAAGCGACCGGCAGATCATACGGAAAATGAAAGACTTAAACAAGCCTGGGGCTCGTCCTGAGGTCACCTGGGTCGAGGTCGGCGAAGAAAGCGCCGCGCAGCGCATCGATAACTTCCTGCTGCGGCGGCTGCGCGGCGTGCCCAAGAGCCACGTCTATCGCGTGCTGCGCAGCGGCCAGGTCCGGGTGAACAGCGGCCGCGTCGGCCCCGATTACCGGCTGCAGATCGGCGACCGGGTGCGGCTGCCGCCGGTCCGCGTTTCACCCGCCCCAAAGAGCGCGCGGCCCGCGGAGTTTCCGGTGGTCTACGAGGACGCGGCCCTCCTCGTCATCGACAAGCCGACCGGCGTCGCCGTCCACGGCGGCAGCGGACTGAGCTTCGGGGTGATCGAGTCGCTGCGGGCGTCCCGGCCGCAGACCAAGGTACTCGAGCTGGCGCACCGCCTGGATCGGGATACCTCAGGCCTGCTGATCGTTTGCAAGAAGCGCAGCGCGCTGGTCGAGGTGCACCGGCAGTTGCGCGAGGGCGAGGTCGAGAAGATCTACGCCACCATTGTGAAAGGCATCCCTGCCCAGGACGCCTTCGAGCTCAGCCAACCCCTGCACAAATATGTAATGGACTCCGGCGAGCGGCGCGTCAGCGTGCACGAAGGCGGAATGAGCGCCTTGACTCGAGTGAAGGTGATGAAGAAGGGGCGCGACTTCAGCCTGCTCGAAGTACACCTCCTCACCGGCCGGACCCACCAGATCCGCGTCCACCTCGCGCACGCCGGGCACCCGGTTCTGGGCGATGACAAATATGGGGATTTCCCGCTCAACCGGGAGCTGGCGAAGCAGGGCGTAAAGCGCCTCTTCCTGCACGCCGGGCGCCTGGCTTTCGCGCATCCGCTCAGCCGCGAGCGCGTGCGCCTGCAGGCACCGCTGCCCGCCGACATGGCGGCCTTCGCCGAGCGCTTGTGAAGTACCGCCTGCTGGTATTCGACTGGGACGGCACGATCCTCGATTCCGCGCGCATCATCGCCGAATCCATCCGGCTTGCGGCCCGCGACGTCGGGCTCGAGGTGCCGACGATGGAGCAGGCGAGCCACGTCATCGGCCTGGGGCTGCACGATGCGCTGCGCCACGCGGTGCCCGGACTCAGGCCCGAGAGCACGCCGGAGTTCGTCGAGCGCTATCGGCGGCATTTCCACGCCAGCGAGCACGCGATGGATCTCTTTCCCGGCATGCGCGAGCTGCTCGCCGCGCTGTCCGAGGAGCGCGTGCTGGGCATCGCCACCGGCAAGAGCCGGCGCGGGCTGGACCGCGCGCTCGACGCCACCGGCCTGCGGCCCTATTTCCAGGCTTCGCGCTGCGCCGACGAGACCAATCCCAAGCCGCATCCGGCGATGCTCCTCGAGCTGATGAAGGAGCTCGATTACGCTGCCGAGAACGTGCTCATGATCGGCGATACTTCGCATGATCTTGATATGGCGCGCGCCGCCGGCGTCGATGCGGTGGCGGTAACCTACGGGGCCCATGCCGAGCACAACCTGCGCTCCTGCGGCCCGCGCGGCTGTGTCGGCAGCGTTACCGAGCTAAGCGAATGGCTGGCGCAGCACGGCTGATCTGCCCCTCCGGGGCGCTGGCGGATTCGGGAGCCGGCGTGCGCTTCGAGGTCGAGTACTTCGGCGAGCCGGCGCCCGCCTTTGTGGTCCGCTACCGGGGGAGGGTGCATGCCTATCTCAACCGTTGCGCGCATGTCGCGATGGAACTCGACTGGCAGGAAGGAGTATTTTTCGATTTCGACGGCCGCGATCTGCTCTGCGCGACGCACGGCGCGACCTATGAGGCCGCCAGCGGGCGCTGCGTCGGCGGGCCGTGCGGCGGCACTCCACTCGTAAGGCTCCTCGTCGAGGAGCGCGACGGCATGGTTTATTTCACGGGGTTCGAAGATGACTGACAGCAATTCTTCATGGGAACGCGAGCTGGTCACGAAGCTCGCCAACGAGGCGCTGCTCGAGCAGCGCAAGCGCCGGCGCTGGGGCATCTTCTTCAAGCTGCTGACCTTCGCCTACGTCACGTTCCTGCTGATCGTGATGGTGGACTGGGGCGGCCGCGACGGCCTTACCGGCGGCAAGAAGCACACCGCGATGGTCGAGCTGAACGGGCTGATCGCGCCCGGCACCGATGCCAGCGCCGAGAAGGTGAACGCCTCGCTGCAGGCGGCGTTCAAGGACAAGAACACGCAGGGCGTGATCCTGCGCATCAATTCGCCCGGCGGCAGCCCGGTGCAATCGCAGACCATCTATGACGAGATGCGGCGCCTGCGCAAGAAGTATCCCGACATCCCGCTTTACGCGGTGGTGGAGGACATCTGCGCCTCCGGCGGCTATTTCGTCGCCGCCGGCGCCGATCGCATCTACGTCGGCAAAGCCAGCATCGTCGGCTCGATCGGCGTGCTGATGAACGGCTTCGGCTTCACCGGCCTGATGGACAAGCTCGGCGTCGAGCGGCGCCTGATCACCGCGGGCGAGAACAAGGGCATGCTCGATCCGTTCTCGCCGCTGGAGGAGAAGGACAAGCAGTACATCACCGGGCTGATGAAGGACATCCACGAGCAGTTCATCGGCGTGGTGCGCGAAGGCCGCGGCAAGCGCCTGAAGGAGACCCCCGACATGTTCAGCGGCCTGTTCTGGACCGGGCAGAGGAGCGTCGAGCTCGGCCTCGCCGACGGCTTCGGCAGCCTCGATTCCGTGGCACGCGACGTGATCAAGGCCGAAGACATCGTCGACTACACGCAGAAGGAAGGCATCGCCGAGAAAGTCGCGAAGCGCTTCGGCGCCTCGATGGCGAGCTCGTTTGCGGACTACGCGATCCGCGCGCTACCGGTGCTCCGCTAGCAGCAAAAACACCGCCGGGCGCTTGCCCAGATTGGTGCGCGCCCGGCGCCAGTCTGCGATCGTCTGGGTCTTCACCGATTCGGAGCCGAGCGTGAGATCGGCGGCGACGCAAAGGCGCGTGCCCGGCGCGCAGGTTTCCAACAATGCGCTGAGCAGTGCGTCATTCCGGTACGGTGTTTCGATGAAGATCTCGGTCTCCCGCTCGCGTCGCGAGCGCTGCTCCAGTTGCTTGATGCGCCCGGCACGTTCGGTGGCGTCGCGAGGCAGATAACCGCAGAAGGCGAAGCGCTGCCCCTCGAGGCCCGACGCCATCAGCGCGAGCACGATGGACGAGGGCCCGATGAGCGGCACCACGCGGAAGCCTTCGCGCTGCGCCGCCTCGACGAGCGCGGCACCTGGATCGGCGATCGCGGGGCAGCCCGCTTCCGACAATAAACCCAGAGCACGCCCATCGCGCAATGGCTGGAGCAGGGCGGGAACGTCAGCTGCCGGCGTATGCTCGCTGAGCTCCGACAGTTGCAGCTCGCGCGGCTTGCAGCCGGCGGCGGAAAGAAAAGCGCGCGCCGATTTGGCGTCCTCGACTACGAAGTCGCGCAGACTGCGGATGATTTTCAATGCCGAAGCCGGCAATGCGTCTTCGGGCGCGCCGCCGAGCGGTGTCGGGATGGCGTAAAGGATCAAACGACGGGAAGGCCGGCGCGCTCGAGCATCTCGGTGAGCGCGATCAGCGGCAGGCCGATGAGCGAAGTCGGATCCTCGGTGTCGATGCGTGCGATCAGCGCGATCCCCAGTCCCTCGGCCTTCGCGCTGGCGGCGCAGTCATAGGGCTGCTCGCGCCGCAGATAGTTCTCGATGCGCGCATCGTCGAGCGTCCGAAAGTGCACGCGACAGGGGACGACTCGGGTCTGCACGCTGCCGTTCGCCGCGTCGAGCAATGCGATTGCGGTGTGGAAGTCGGCGCTCCTGCCCGAGAGGGAACGAAGCTGGCGCACGGCGGTGGCATGGTCGCCCGGCTTACCCAGGACACGGCCGGCGCTCGTGGCGACCTGATCCGAGCCGATGATCAGCGCATCGCGATGCGAGCTGCGCACCGACTGCGCTTTGAGCCCCGCGAGGCGAAGCGCGGTGTCCGGCGGCGCTTCGCCGCTCAGCGGACGCTCATCGGTGTGCGGCGCAACGGTCTCGAATGGCAGGCCGAGGCGCGCGAGGAGCTCCTTCCGATAGCGGGAGGTCGAAGCCAGCACGAGCTGCCGGGTTGGAGCCCGCATTTTGGATATGGCTTTGTTTTGACGGGGGAATTCCAACGATGATATCATCCGCGCCTTTATGTCGCACCAGCCGGTAATCGACGGCTTCGAGTTTGCTACCGCCGGAGCGACGCAGGAAGGGACGCTGCCGCTCAGCAGCTTTCCGCGCCTCCAGGATGTGCTGGTCTCCGACTCGGGCAACGCGGCGTACAAGCTGCAGGGCGTGCGCGATGAGCGCGGCCGCCCGAGCCTGCGGTTGAGCGTACGCGCCACGCTGCAGTTGCGCTGCCAGCGCTGTCTCGGAGCGCTGGCGCACGAAGTGCGGGCCGAGGCGCTGCTGGTGCTCGCCGCGACGCAGGCGGAGATCGACGCCGAGCCGGCGGCGGTGGACAGCCCGGATCGCGTGCTCGCCGGAAAGGAAATGGCGCTGCGCGATCTGGTCGAAGACGAGCTGATCCTCGCGCTGCCGTACGCGCCGCGGCACGAAGGCTGCGAGACGCAGTTCGAGGAAAGAGATGCGGGGAGCGACACAGTAGCGAGTTCGCCGTTTGCCAGCCTGCGCGGCATGATGCCGCGCAAGCATTGACTACAGAGGAGTTCGACCATGGCAGTCCAGCAGAACAAGAAATCGCCTTCGCGGCGCAATATGCACCGCTCGCATGACCACCTGAGCCCGCCCGCCACCGCGATCGAGCCGACCACCGGCGAGGCGCACCTGCGGCATCACGTCAGCCCAACCGGTTTCTACCGCGGCAAGAAAGTCGTCCGCACCAAAGGCGAGTAAGCCCGCTGATCACCCTCGCGGTCGATTGCATGGGGGGCGATCACGGCCCTCATGTGACCGTCGCGGCCGCGCTCGACTTCCAGGCTCGCGTCGCCGATGTCGACATCGTGCTCGTCGGAGTGCCTGAAGCCGTCGAGGCCGAGCTCAAGGCGCGCGGCGCCGTCGCGGGCCGGCGCCTGCGCGTGCAGCCGGCGAGCCAGGTCGTCGCGATGGACGAGCCGCCGGCGCAGGCGATGCGCTACAAGAAGGACTCGTCGATGCGCGTGGCGATCAACCTCGTGAAGGAGGGCACCGCCCATGCCGCCGTCAGCGCCGGCAATACCGGTGCGCTGATGGCGATCTCGCGGTTCGTGCTGAAGACCATCCATGGCATCGATCGCCCGGCGATCGCCACGCTGCTGCCCAACATGAAGGGCAGCTATACCTACGTGCTGGATCTCGGCGCCAACGTCGACTGCACCGCGGAGCAGCTGATGCAGTTCGGCATCATGGGCGCGATGCTGGTCGCCGCCGTGGAGCACAAGCAGCGCCCGACGGTGGGGCTGCTCAACATCGGCGTCGAGGACATCAAGGGCAATGAAACGGTGAAGCGCGCCGCCGAGCTGCTGCGCGCGAGCGGGCTCAATTTCCACGGCAACGTCGAAGGCGATGACATCTACAAGGGAACCACCGACGTGGTGGTCTGCGACGGCTTCGTCGGCAACGCGCTGCTCAAGGCATCGGAGGGCGTGGCGACGATGATCGTCGGCTTCCTGCGCCAGGAGTTCAAGGCCAATCCCTGGAACATGTTCGCCGCGATCATGGCGGCGCCGGTGCTCAACGCGCTGCGCGCGCGCATGGACCCGGCGAAGTACAACGGCGCGAGCCTGCTCGGCCTGCGCAACATCGTCATCAAGAGCCACGGCTCGGCCGACGCGCGCGCGTTCGGCTACGCGCTCGAGCGCGCCGTGGACGAGGTGCGCAACGAAGTGCCGGAGCGCATCGCCAAGCGCATGGCCGAAGTTCCTCCCGTGGTGCCGGTGGCGGCAACATGATCTATTCGCGCATCACCGGCACCGGCAGCTACCTGCCGGCGCGCGTCATGACCAACGCGGAGTTCGCGGCGCGGCTCGATACCAGCGACGCCTGGATCCGCGAGCGCACCGGCATCGCGCAGCGCCACATCGCCGACCAATCGCAAGGCTCGAGCGACCTGGCATTCCATGCTTCGGTAAAAGCCCTGGCAGCCGCCGGCACGAAGGCGGCGGAGATCGATCTCATCGTGGTCGCGACCTCCACCCCGGACTACGTCTTCCCGAGCACGGCCTGCCTGCTGCAAGCCAAGCTCGGCGTCAAAGGCTGCGCGGCATTCGATGTGCAGGCGGTATGCAGCGGCTTTGTCTACGCGCTCGCGACCGCCGATAGCTTCATTAGGGGTGGCATGTATAGAAAAGCCTTGGTCGTCGGCGCCGAGGTGTTCTCGCGCATCCTCGACTGGAACGATCGCGGCACCTGCGTGCTGTTCGGCGACGGCGCCGGGGCAGTCGTCCTGTCTGCCGACAGCAAACCCGGGGTGCACGCGAGTGTGCTGCGCGCCGACGGCAGCTATGCCGACATCCTGTCCGTTCCAGGCAATGTCTGCGGTGGCGCCATCCTCGGCACGCCATTTCTCAAGATGGACGGCCAGGCGGTGTTCAAGTTTGCCGTACGCGTGCTCGAGGAATCGGCGCGCGAGACCGTCGCCATGGCGAAGATGTCGCTCGAGGACGTCGACTGGCTGATTCCGCACCAAGCCAACATCCGCATCCTCGAAGCCACCGCGCGCAGGCTCGGCCTGCCGCGCGAGAAACTGGTGGTGACCGTCGACCACCACGGCAACACCTCCGCGGCTTCCGTGCCGCTCGCGCTCGACGAGTACCTGCGCGCGGGGAAAATCAAGGCCGGCGACCGCCTGCTGCTGCAGGGCGTGGGGGGCGGCTTCACCTGGGGCTCCTCGTTGGTGACTCTATGAAGCTGGCCATGGTGTTTCCAGGGCAGGGCTCGCAATCGGTCGGCATGCTGAAGGGCTACGCCGGCCTGCCTGAGATCCAGAACATTTTGAAAGAAGCTGAACGAGCGCTCGGCCCCGCGTTCGTGCGGCTGCTGGACGAAGGACCGGCCGAAGCGCTGAACCAGACGGTCAACACGCAGCCCGCGATGGTCACCGCCGGCTATGCCGTGTACCGCGCATGGCGCGCGCTTGGCGGGCCAGCGCCGGAGCTCGCGGCCGGGCATAGCCTGGGCGAGTACACGGCGCTCACGGCGGCCGGCGCGCTCAGCTTTGCCGATTGCCTGCCGCTGGTGCACTTTCGCGCGCAGGCGATGCAGGAAGCGGTGCCGCAAGGCCAGGGGGCGATGGCGGCGGTGCTGAATCTCGATGATGAGCACGTAGTGGCCGCATGCGCGGAGGTGGAGGAAGAAATGCAGGGCGGTGTGGTGCAGGCGGTCAACTTCAATGCGCCCGGGCAAGTGGTGATCGCGGGGGAGAAGGCGGCGGTCGAGCGCGCCATCGAGAAATGCAAGGCGCGCGGCGCGAAGCGCGCCATGCCGCTGCCGGTGAGCGCGCCGTTTCACTCGACGCTGATGCAGCCGGCCGCCGATCGCCTGAAACGTCACATCCAGAGCGTCGCCATGGCGGCGCCGCAGTTCTCCGTGGTCAACAACGTCGACGTGAAGGCAGAGCGCGACCCGGCGCGCATCAAGGACGCGCTGGTGCGCCAGGCGGCATCGCCGGTGCGCTGGGTCGAGACCATCCGCCAGATGGTGGAGGGCGGCGCGACGCACATCATCGAATGCGGCCCCGGCCGCGTGCTCGCCGGCATGACCAAGCGCATCGCGCCGCAGGTGCAGTCGTTTGCGCTGAACGATCGCGCGGCGCTCGAAGCGGCGCTTGAAGCCGTAAAAGGGGCATGACGATGTTCGAAGGCAAAGTCGCGGTCGTCACCGGCGCCTCGCGCGGCATCGGCCGCGCCATTGCGGAAGAGCTGGGCCGGCAAGGAGCGAAGGTCGTCGGGACATCGACCAGCGCCGAAGGCGCGGCCAAGGTCCCCGGGATCGGCAAGCTGCTGAACGTGCGCGATACCGCGCAGATGGACGCGTTCATCGACGAGGTGCAGAAGCAGGTCGGCGACATCGCAATACTCGTGAACAACGCCGGCATCACCAGGGACAATCTGGCGCTGCGCATGAAGGACGCCGACTGGGACGAGGTGATCGAGACCAACCTGCGCGCGGTGTTTCGCCTGTCGCGCGCGGTGATGCGCGGCATGATGAAGGCGCGCTGGGGCCGCATCATCAACATCACTTCGGTGGTCGGTGAGTCGGGCAACGCCGGCCAGGCGAATTACGCCGCCGCCAAGGCCGGCGTGGTCGGCATGACCAAGTCGCTCGCGCGCGAGCTCGGCAGCCGCAACATCACGGTGAACTGCGTGGCGCCGGGATTCATCGACACGGACATGACACGGGCATTAAGCGAGGAGCAGAGGACCGCGCTGCTCGCGCAGATTCCACTCGGGCGCCTGGGCGCCGCCGCGGACGTCGCCGCCGCGGTGGCGTACCTCGCTTCGCCCGCCGGCGGTTATGTCACCGGCACCGTGCTGCACGTCAACGGCGGCATGTATATGTCGTAAAATACGGCCCCTTTCCGGAGGACAGTAATGGAGAACATCGAGCAAGCGGTCAAGAAAATCATCGCCGAGCAGCTCGGCGTGAACGAGGCCGAGATCAAGAATGATTCCTCGTTCGTCGACGACCTCGGCGCCGATTCGCTCGATACCGTCGAGCTGGTGATGGCGCTCGAAGAGGAGTTCGAGACCGAGATTCCCGACGAGGAAGCCGAGAAGATCACGACGGTCCAGCAGGCCGTCGATTACATCAAGGCGCACGCCAAGTCGTAACCTCTTCTGTGAGTCGTCGCCGAGTCGTCGTCACCGGCCTCGGCATCGTCTGTCCCCTCGGTAACAGCGTCCAGGAAGCCTGGGACAAGGCGCTCGCCGGTACCTCCGGAATCACGCGCATCACGCGCTTCGATCCGTCTCGCCTGGCGAGCCAGATCGCCGGCGAGGTGAAGCGCTTTGACGTCGCGCCGTACATGTCGCCGAAGGAGGCGCGGCGCATGGATCTCTTTATCCACTACGGCATGGCAGCGGGGCTGCAGGCCTGGCGCGACTGCGGGCTCACGGTCACCGAGCAGAACGCCGAGCAGATCGGCGTCAATTTCGGCTCGGGCATCGGCGGCCTGCCGATGATCGAGCACACCAAGGAGGAGCTCGACAAGAACGGGCCGCGGCGCATCTCGCCGTTCTTCATCCCCGGCACCATCATCAACATGATCGCCGGCCTGCTGTCGATCGAAGTCGGCGCCAAGGGACCGAACCTCGCGATGGTGACGGCCTGCACCACCTCTACGCACTGCATCGGCGAGGCGTCGAAGTCGATCCGCTACGGCGAGGCCGACGTGATGATCGCCGGCGGCGCCGAGGCGGTGGTCACCGAGCTCGCCATCGGCGGCTTCGCCTCGGCGCGCGCGCTGTCGACCCGCAACGACGATCCGGCGAGCGCCAGCCGGCCCTGGGACAAGGAGCGCGACGGCTTCGTCCTCGGCGAGGGCGCCGGCGCGGTGGTGCTCGAGGAGTACGAGCACGCCAAGGCGCGCGGCGCGCGCATCTACTGCGAAGTGGTCGGTTATGGCGCCTCGGCGGACGCCTTCCACATGACCGCGCCGCCCGCGGACGGCGACGGCGGCTTCCGCGCCATGCGCAACGCGCTCAAGGACGCCGCGCTCGACGCCTCGACCATCGACTACATCAATGCCCACGGCACCTCGACCCCGCTTGGCGATGTCGCCGAGACCATTGCCGTCAAGCGCCTGCTCGGCGCGAACGCGTCGCGCGTGGCGGTGAATTCGACCAAGTCGATGACCGGGCACCTGCTCGGCGCGGCCGGCGGCGTCGAAGCGGTGTTTAGCGCGCTTGCGCTGCGCGACCAGGTCTCGCCCCCCACCATCAACCTGCGCACGCCCGATCCGGCCTGCGACCTCGACTACGTGCCCAACGAAGCCCGGCGCATGCCGATTCGCATCGCGCTCTCCAATTCGTTCGGCTTCGGCGGCACCAACGGGACCCTCGTCCTGGCGCGCATTTGAGTGCTGTCTTGCGCCTCGAGCTTGCGCCGTCGCGCTGGCTCGCCGCCGGCATCGTCCTCACCCACCTTGCGGCTGCGGCCTCGGTCTATACCGTCCTGCCCGGCTGGACCGGAGCATTGCTCGCCGCCGCGCTCTTGGCGCTCGGCGCAGCGGCCGCATGGGGCCGGGCACTGCTGAGATCGGGAGCTTCGGTGCGCGCGATCGAGCTCGGCGCGGCGCCGCCGGTGTTCGAGCTTGCGAGCGGCGAAAGGTTGGCGGCCGAGGTCGCTGGGCGCCGCTATGTCACGCGCTATGTCGTCGCACTACCGCTCGGGCGTCCGCTCAGCCGCACGTTGCTCGTCACCGCCGACATGCTCGGTCGGGAAGAGTTCCGGCGGCTGCGTCTATGGGCGCTCTGGAATCGGCTGCCTGGCGTGGCGGCGAAACAACTAATCGCCCGGTAAGCGCCGATGGACGGCAAGAACTATTTCACAGGGCGCGCGTCTATGGCACATAGACGTTGCGAACGGACGATTTCGTCCGGGGGTGGGGAGCCCTTGCCACGCGATGTCTGACCGCGAGATCGACCGCCAGCTGGTCGAGCGGGCTCAGCGTGGCGACAAGCGAGCTTTCGAGCTGCTTGTAGAGAAGTACCAGCGCAAGCTTGGTCGCTTGTTGTCGCGCTTCATCCGCGACCCGGCCGAGGTCGAAGATGTGACGCAGGAAGCGTTCATCAAGGCCTACCGCGCACTCCCCGCATTCCGTGGCGACAGCGCCTTCTATACGTGGCTGTACCGGATTGGAATTAATACGGCCAAGAACTATCTCATGGCCATGGGTCGGCGGGCGCCGACCTCGACCGAGGTAGAGGCCGAAGAGGCGGAAGGCTTCGAAGAGGGCGAGCAGCTGCGCGACATCAACACGCCGGAGAGCCTGTTGCTGTCCAACGAGATCGCGGAGACGGTGAACGCCACGATCGAGAAGCTGCCCGAGGAGTTGAGAACGGCGATCCAGCTGCGCGAGATCGAGGGCATGAGTTACGAGGACATCGCGAAAGTCATGGATTGCCCGATCGGCACGGTGCGTTCGCGGATTTTCCGCGCACGCGAGGCGATCGCAGAGCAGCTGCGCCCGTTGCTGGACACGGGCAAAGATAAGAGGTGGTAGGGGCATGAAAGAGAAGATCTCGGCATTGATGGACGGCGAGCTCGACCAGCGCGCCGCGGCGGAAGCGATCGGCGGGCTGGGCCGCGCAGGCGAGGCCACCGAAGCCTGGCGCGTCTATCACCTGATCAGCGACGGCATGCGCGACACGCGCGCGTTTTCCGAAGGCTTCATGGCGCGCTTCAGCGAGCGCCTCGCCGCCGAGCCGACCGTGCTTGCGCCTGCCAGCCTTCCCGGGCGCACACCGGTACAACGATTCGCCTTTGCCGCGGCGGCAAGCCTGGCCGCGGTGGCGCTGGTCGGCTGGCTCGCCTTTGCGCCGCAGCCGCAAGCACCCCAGCCGATAGCGCAGGCACCCGTCCCGGCAGCGCTCGTGCAGGCGGTCAACGTGCCGTTGCCGAGCGCAGCGAACGACTATCTGCTCGCCCACCAGGGCTTCTCGCCGCGCGTCTCGCTGCAGGGCATGGCGCCTTACGTGCGCACGGTGTCCGACGAGATCGGCAAGTGAGGGGTAAATGAGGGCCTGGCGGATTGCAGCGCTCCTGTGCCTGGTCGCAGGTGCAGCGCAGGCGCAATCCCCCGAAAGCCTCGCCTGGTTGCGCAAGATCCAGGAAGCGACGCGCAATCTTTCGTACACCGGCACCTTCGTTTACCAGCACGGCGGGCGCAGCGAGACTTCACGCATCACGCGCCTTGCGAGCGCGGACACCGAGCGCCTCGAGGTGCTCGACGGCATGCCGCGCGAGCTGGTGCGCACGCGCGACACGGTGCGCTGCTATCTGCCGGAGAGCAAAGTCGTCAAGCTCGAGCGCCGCACGCCCGATCGCAGCTTCCCGGCGCTGCTGCCCGAGAAGTTGAGCGCGCTCGCCCAGCACTACGACATCGCCCTCGGCGAGACGCGCCGCATCGGCGGCTTCGAATGCAAGGCGGTGGTGCTGACGCCGAAGGACAACCTGCGCTACGGCTATCGCCTTTATGCCGACACCGCGAGCGGCATGCTGGTGCGCGCGGTCACCGTCGATTCGGCGGGCAACCAGATCGAGCAGTTCATGTTCACGCAGCTCGCCATCGGCCGCGTCACCCCGGAGATGGTCAAGTCGCGTCATGCGGCGTCCGGCTTCCGCGTCGAGGACGCCGAAGCCGCCCCGACGCGGCTCGCCGGCTGGAGCCTCTCGTCCGAGCTGCCCGGTTTCCAGAAAGTGGTGGAGCTCACGCGCCGCATGGGCGAATCGAAGCCGGTGGGCCAGCTGGTCTATTCCGACGGCCTCGCCGCGGTCTCGGTGTTCATCGAGCCCTTGCAGGCGCGCCGCGACCCGGCGCGCACCGGCCTGGCGAGCCTCGGCGCGATCCACATCTACACGCGCGAGGTGGCGAACCATATGGTGACCGTCGTGGGCGAGGCGCCCGCGGCGAGCGTGCAGCGCATCGCCAACGCAGTTGAGTATCGTCGTCCATAAGAACACTCTAGGAGACAGTAGATGAGAACGATGAGAGCCCTGGCCGCTCTGTGGCTTGCGGCCTTCTGCCTTGCCGCACAGGCACAGCGCGAGCTTCCCGATTTCACGCGCCTTGTGGAGGAGCAGGGCAACGCCGTGGTCAACATCAGCACGACGCAGGCGGTGCGCCGCACCACCGGCGCGCTGCCGCAGGTCCCCGGCATGGAGGACGAAGAGGTGCTGGAATTCTTCCGCCGCTTCATCCCGCGCCAGCCGGGGCCGGGGCAGCCCGGGCCGGGACAGGGACAGGGGCCGGCGCCGCGCTCCGAGAGCCGCTCGCTCGGCTCGGGCTTCATCATCAGCCAGGACGGCTACGTGCTCACCAACGCGCACGTGGTCGAAGGCGCCGACGAGATCACGGTGAAGTTCACCGACAAGCGCGAGTTCAAGGCCAAGGTGATCGGCGCCGACAAGCGTACCGACATCGCGCTGATCAAGATCGACGCCACCGGCCTGCCGGCGGTGCGCTTCGGCGATGCGACCAAGCTCAAGGTCGGCGAATGGGTCGTCGCGATCGGCTCGCCGTTCGGCTTCGAGAACACCGTCACCGCCGGCATCGTCAGCGCAAAGGGCCGCTCGCTGCCGCAGGAGAATTTCGTGCCCTTCATCCAGACCGACGTCGCCATCAATCCGGGCAACTCGGGCGGGCCGCTGTTCAACATGCGCGGCGAGGTGGTCGGCATCAATTCCCAGATCTACAGCCGCACCGGCGGCTTCATGGGGCTGTCGTTTGCCATCCCGGCTGACGTCGCCCTCGACGTCCAGAAACAGCTGAAAGAGAAAGGCCGCGTGGCACGCGGCCGCATCGGCGTGGTGATCCAGGAAGTGACGCGCGATCTCGCCACCTCCTTCGGCGTCGACAAGCCGCGCGGCGCGCTGGTGAATTCGGTGGAGAAGGGCAGCCCGGCCGACAAGGCGGGCATCGAGCCCACCGACATCATCCTTTCCTTCGACGGCAAGGCGGTGGACGCCTCGAGCGACCTGCCGCGCATCGTCGGCTCGACGCGACCGGGCTCGAACTCGACGGTCGAGGTGTGGCGCAAGGGCGCGGCCAAGAAGATCACGCTCACCGTGGGCGAGCTGCAGGAAGACCGCGTCGCCTCCGCCGACAAGCCGCGGCCGCAGAAGCCGGCCGAAGTGCAGCCTGCCAACCGCCTGGGCATCGTCGTGGCCGAGCTGTCCGCCGATCAGAAGAAGGACATGAAGCTGGCGGGCGGCCTGGTGGTCACCGAGGTGAAGCCCGATGCGCGAGCCTCGGACGTGCGCAAGGGCGACGTGCTGCTCATGCTGGCGCACAAGGGCCAGCAGACGGAGCTCAAGTCGGTCGAGCAGTTCAACAAGCTGCTTTCCAGCCTCGACAAGAACGCGGTCATCACGCTGCAGGTGAAGCGCGGCGAGACGATGGCGTTCGTCACCATCTCGGGGTTGACTGACAAAGGCTAGGCTCTACGGCCGCGCCGGCTGCCACCTCTGCGAGCTGATGGCGCGCGCGCTGCGCGCCTTCGGCGTGAAGTTCGAAGAGCTCGACGTCGACGCCGACGCTTCGCTGAGGGCAAGGTACGGTGATCGCGTGCCGGTGCTCACCGATGGCGCCGGCAACGAGCTGTGCCACGGGCGACTCGACCCGGCGGTGCTCGAGAGAATCCAATAAAATAGCGCCCCGAGGAGGGTGCCCCCACAGGCGGCACCCTCTTTCGTTATATGGACCAGAGCCACATCCGCAACTTCTCCATCATCGCCCATATCGACCATGGCAAGTCGACGCTCGCCGATCGCTTCATCCAGATGTGCGGCGGCCTCGCCGATCGCGAGATGGCCGAGCAGGTGCTCGACTCGATGGAGCTCGAGCGCGAGCGCGGCATCACCATCAAGGCGCAGACCGCGGCGCTCGAATACCACTCGAAGGGCGGCGAGACCTACCTCCTCAACCTGATCGACACGCCCGGCCACGTCGATTTCTCCTACGAGGTGAGCCGCTCGCTCGCCGCCTGCGAGGGCGCGGTGCTGGTGGTCGACGCCTCGCAGGGGGTCGAGGCGCAGACGGTGGCGAACTGCTACACCGCGATCGAGCAGGGTGTAGAGGTGATTCCGGTGCTGAACAAGATCGACCTGCCCTCGGCCGATCCGGACAAGGCGATCCAGGAGATCGAGGACGTCATCGGCATCGATGCCAAGAACGCGATCCGCGCCAGCGCCAAGACCGGCGAGAACGTGCCCGACATCCTGGAAGCGGTGATCCGTCGCGTGCCGCCGCCGAGCGGCCGTCCCACCGGCAAGCTGCAGGCGCTGATCATCGACTCCTGGTTCGACAACTACGTCGGCGTGGTGATGCTGGTGCGCGTCGTCGAGGGCACGCTCAAGCCGAAGGAGCGCATCCAGCTGATGAGCACCGGCGGCTCGTATCTTTGCGAGCAGCTCGGCATCTTCACGCCGAAGGCGAAGTCCAAGGACGAGCTGGTGGCGGGAGAGGTCGGCTACGTCACCGCCGGGATCAAGGAGCTGCGCGCGGCGAAAGTCGGCGACACCCTCACGCACGCCGACAAGCCGGCGGCGCAGCCGCTGCCCGGCTTCAAGGAAGTCAAGCCGCAGGTGTTCGCCGGCCTGTACCCGGTGGAGGCCAACGAGTACGAGGCGCTGCGCGAGGCGATGGAGAAGCTGCATCTCAACGACGCCTCGTTCCACTACGAGCCCGAGACCTCGCAGGCGCTCGGCTTCGGTTTTCGCTGCGGCTTCCTCGGCCTGCTGCACATGGACATCGTGCAGGAGCGCCTGGAGCGCGAATACGGCATGCATCTCATCACCACCGCGCCGTCGGTGATCTATCAGGTGAAGCTGCGCGACGGCACGGTCGAGCAGGTGTCGAACCCGGCCCGGCTGCCCGATCCCACGCTGATCGAGGAGATCCGCGAGCCGATCATCGCCAGCAAGATCTTCGTGCCGCAGGAATACGTCGGCCCGGTGATCACGCTGTGCACGCAAAAGCGCGGCACGCAGACCAACCTGCACTACTCTGCGCGCCACGTCGTCATCTCCTACGACCTGCCGCTGAGCGAAGTGGTGATGGATTTCTTCGACCGCCTGAAGTCGATGACGCGCGGCTACGGCTCGCTCGACTACGAATTCAAGGAGTACCGCGCCGCCGACATGGTGCGCCTGGACATCCTGGTGAACGGCGAGCGCGTCGACGCGCTCTCCAGCATGGTGCACCGCGAGACCGCGCAGCGCCGCGGCCGCGAGCTGGTCGAGCGCCTGCGCGGACTGATCCCGCGGCAGATGTTCGACGTCGCGGTGCAGGCGGCGATCGGCGGCCACATCATCGCGCGCGAGAACGTGAAAGCCCTGCGCAAGAACGTGCTGGCAAAATGCTACGGCGGCGACGTCTCGCGCAAGCGCAAGCTGCTCGAAAAACAGAAAGAAGGGAAGAAGCGCATGAAGCAGGTCGGCTCGGTCGAGATCCCGCAGGAGGCATTCCTCGCGGTGCTGCAACGGGGTGAAGGTTGAACTTCGCGCTGTTCCTTCTGATTCTGCTGATCGTCACCGGCCTGGTGTGGGGCGTCGAGGGCATGGCGCTGCGCCGGCGGCGCGAAGCCAGCGCCGCGGCCGCCCTGTCCCGGCTGGACGCAGAGCTGCGCAACGAGCCCGAAGAGCAGCGCACGCGCATCCGCGAGGCGCAGCGCGCGCGGCTGCTCAAGCAGCCGTGGTGGATCGAGTACTCGGTCAGCTTCTTCCCGGTGATCCTGATCGTGTTCCTGCTGCGCTCGTTCCTGGTCGAGCCGTTCAAGATCCCGTCCTCCTCGATGGTGCCGACGCTGCTGGTCGGCGATTTCATACTCGTGAACAAGTTCACCTACGGCATTCGACTGCCGGTCGCCAACAGGAAGATCGTGCAGCTCGGCGACCCGCAGCGCGGCGACGTGATGGTGTTCCGCTATCCCGAGGACCCGTCGCTCGACTACATCAAGCGCGTGGTCGGCCTGCCGGGCGACCGCCTCGAGTACCGCAACAAGCGCCTGACGATCAACGGCCAGGAGGTGCCGGTGCGCCAGGTCGACGACTACCTTTCGCGCGAGCGCATGCAGTTCTCGCGCCGCTACATCGAGACGCTGGGCGCGGTGGAGCACGAGATCCTGCTCGAGGACGACGCGCCGGCCGCGGTAATGCCGACGCGCGCCGCCGCCGGCAATTGCACCTACAATAGCAATGGCCTCGCATGTACCGTACCGCAGGGCCATTATTTCGTGATGGGCGACAACCGCGACAATTCGAGCGACAGCCGTGTCTGGGGCTTCGTCCCGGATCAGAACATCGTCGGCAAGGCCTTCTTCATCTGGCTGAACCTGAACGAGCTCGGCCGCTTCGGAGCGTTTCGCTGAATCGTCGCGTGGCTAAGGGAGGCAACACCATGCGCAACACGCAATCCGGCGTCAGCATCATGGCACTGATCATGATCCTCGTCCTCTTGGCGGTGATCGCGCTCTTCGGCATGAAGGTGATCCCGTCGTTCCTCGAGTACCGCGCGGCCAAGAACGCCATCGAAGCCGTGGCGCGCGAGAGGCCGAACGGCACGCCGGCCGAGCTGCGCCGCGCCTTCGAGAACCGCGCCACGATCGACGACATCAACTCGGTCAAGCCGGCCGATCTCGAGATCAGCAAGGATGCCAGCGGCATCGTGGTCGGCTTCGCCTACCGCAAGGAAGTGCCGCTCTTCAAGAACGTCGGGCTCTACATCGACTACGTGGCCCGCAGCGGAGGCCAGTAGATCGCTTCCCGGGCGGCGTCTTTCGAGAAAAGACTCGGCCACCGCTTCGCCCGGCCCGAGCTCCTCGAGCAGGCGCTGACGCACCGCAGCTACGGCGCGCAGCACAACGAGCGGCTGGAATTCCTCGGCGACGGCGTGCTCGGCTGCGCCGTGGCCGCCGAGCTCTACGAGCGCTTCCCGCAGCTCTCCGAAGGCAAGCTCACGCGCCTCCGCGCGAGCCTGGTGCGCGAGGAGGCACTCGCGGAGCTGGCGCGCGAGCTCGGCCTGGCCGAAATCGTCCGGCTGGGCGAAGGCGAGCTTGCCTCCAGCGCCGAGCCGCGCCCCTCGATCCTCGCCGACGCGCTGGAAGCGGTGTTCGGCGCCGTGCTGATCGACGGCGGCTACGACGCCACGCGCAAGGCGGTGCTGGCGGCGTTCGGTGCGCGCCTCGAGGGCCTTGATGCCGACCGCGCAGCCAAGGACGCCAAGACCGAGCTGCAGGAGAGGCTGCAGGCGGCACACCGTGCGCTGCCGGTCTACCGCGTGGTCTCGGTGCAGGGCGCCGCGCACCGCCAGTCCTTCGAGGTCGAGTGCGCGGTCGACGAGCTCGGCATGAGCGCCAAGGGCAGCGGCAGCTCGCGCCAGAAGGCCGAGCAGGATGCCGCTCGGGCGCTGCTCTCCCGTCTGAGCGAACCATGAGCCATCGCTGCGGCACCGTTGCAATGGTCGGACGCCCGAACACCGGCAAGTCGAGCCTGCTCAACCGCCTGGTGGGCGAAAAGCTGTCGATCGTTTCGGCGCGTCCCCAGACCACGCGCCACCTCGTCACCGGGATCCTCACGCGGCCGGCCTGCCAGTACATCTTCATCGATGCGCCCGGCAATCCGCCGCGCCTGAAGAACGTGCTGCACAAGGCACTCAACCGCCGCGTCGGCGAGGCGGCGAGCCAGGCCGACGTGGTGCTGTTCGTGGTGGAAGCCGGGCGCTTCGGCGCCGAGGACCACGCCGCGCTCGAGCGCATTCCGGCGGGCCAGAAGGTCATCGCCGTGGCGAACATGGTGGATCTCGTCAAGCGAGCCTCCGAGCTGATCCCGTTTCTCGACCGCCTGGCAAAAACCCGCGACTTCGCCGCCGTCGTCCCGGTGAGCGCGCGCACCGGCCGCAACCTGCCCGAGCTGCTGCGCGTGGTGACCGAGCTGCTGCCGGAGGGGCCGGCGGCCTACCCGGAAGACCAGCTCACCGACCGCGACGAGCGCTTCTTCGCCTCGGAGCTCTTGCGCGAGAAGCTGTTCGCGACGCTGGGCGAGGAGCTGCCGTATCGCTGCGAAGTGATGATCGACAGCTTCAAGGAAGAAGGCCGGCTGCGGCGCATCGAGGCCACCATCCTGGTCGAGCGCGAGAGCCAGAAGGGCATCGTGCTGGGCGCCGGGGGCGAGCGCCTGAAGCAGATGGCAACCGCCGCCCGCAAGGACATGGAGCGGCTCTTCGAGGGCAAGGTCTACCT
>DASWER010000637.1:0-2877 GCA_036394655.1 Burkholderiales bacterium | reverse complement strand
AGCGCGCCGCGGTGCCGGATGCCGATCGAGACGCAGTACTGCGGAAAGCCGTGGATGAAATTGGTGGTGCCGTCGAGCGGATCGATGATCCAGACGAATTCCGCGTCTGCCTGGCTCGCGCCCGACTCCTCGGCGAGCAAGCCGTGCTCGGGATAGGACTTGCGCACGATGTCGATGATCGCCTGCTCGGCCGCCTGGTCGACCTGGGTGACGAAATCCTTGGCGCGCTTCGAAGTCACCTTCAGCCCGCCGCCGCCGTCGAGCGCGGCGCGGTTGATGATCGAGCCCGCGCGGCGCGCGGCGCGCACGGCGATGTTGAGCATGGGATGCATGGGGCGCGTATTCTATAGATGCATGCCGCCGATTCGCATCGTCCTTTGCCGCCCGAGCCATCCTGGCAACATCGGTGCCGCGGCGCGCGCGATGAAGGCGATGGGGTTGACCGACTTGCGCCTGGTGGCGCCGGAGCGCTATCCAGCGAAGGAAGAGCAATGGCTGGCGACCAATGCCGTCGACGTGCTGCACGCCGCCACCGTCCATGCGACGTTGCAAGAGGCGGTGAAGGACTGCGTGGCGGCATTCGCGCTCTCGGCGCGGCCGCGCGAATGGTCGCCGCAAGTGCTCGACGTGCGCAGCGCCGCCGCGCGTGCCGTGGAAATGGATGCGCCGGTTGCATTCGTGTTCGGAAACGAAGCAGCGGGCCTCACCAATGACGAGATGTTTGCCTGCCAGTTCCTCGTGCACATTCCGGCGAATCCCGAGTTCAGCTCACTGAACCTCGCGCAGGCGGTGCAGGTTGTGGCCTACGAGCTGCGCATGTGCGTCGACGTCGCCATGCCTTTCGCGCGCGTGGAAAAGCGCGCCACGGTCGAAGATATGGAAGGCCTCTATGCCCACTTCGAGCAGGCGGCCACCATCAGCGGCTTCATGGCGCCGAATTCGCGGCTGCGGGAACGCTGGCGGCGATTGTTCTCGCGTGTGCCCGCGTTCGAGCGCGAAGAGGTCAACATCCTGCGCGGCCTGCTGAAGGCCTTGATGAGCGGCAGGAATCCCAGGCATGAGCCAAGGGAATAGTTGATCAAATTAGTCGGGCACCCCTAGAATCTCTGCATGTTTTCAAGCTTGCGCGGCGACATCGCCTGCATCCTCGAGCGCGACCCGGCGGCCCGCACCACATGGGAGGTGCTGACCTGCTATCCGGGGCTGCACGCGATCTATATCCACAAGCTCGGGCGCTGGTTCTGGCTGCATAACCTGCGCTGGCTGGGGCGCTTCACCTCGCATCTCGGGCGCTTTCTCACGGGCATCGAGATCCATCCCGGCGCAAAGCTCGGCTCCTGCGTCTTCATCGACCACGGCATGGGCGTGGTGATCGGCGAGACCGCGGAAGTGGGCGACGGCTGCACCATCTACCAAGGCGTGACGCTCGGCGGCACCACGCTTTTCCGCGGCACCAAGCGCCACCCGACGCTCGGTGCCGGGGTGGTCGTGGGCGCGGGCGCGAAGATCCTCGGCGGCTTCACCGTCGGCGACGGTGCGCGCATCGGCTCCAACTCGGTGGTGGTCAAGGAAGTCCCGCCGGGCGCGACGGTGGTCGGAATTCCGGGCCGCATCGTCGAAGGAAAGGACGCGGAGGCGGCGCGATTTGCCGCCTACGCGGTGGTGCAGGAGCACTCCGACCCCTACGCGAAGGCGATCCAGCAGCTCGTCGAGCACTCCCAGGAGCTCGAGCGCGCGCTGCGCGCGCTACAGGCCAAAATGGCCGAAGTCGAGCGTGAAACCGAGGCCTCCAAGCGCGAGCTGCGGGCCGTCAAGTAGCTGTTCCACAAGGGAACAAAGTCCGACTGATTCTGTCGGATTAAGGTATACTTGACCATACTAATCGGGTATTACAAAAGGCACTTATGAGACTGACTACGAAGGGCAGGTTTGCGGTGACCGCGATGGTCGATCTGGCGCTGCGCCAGAACCGCGGCCCCGTCACGCTCGCGGCGATCAGCGAGCGCCAGCACATCTCGCTTTCCTACCTGGAGCAGCTCTTCGGCAAGCTGCGCCGCGCCAAGCTGGTCTCGAGCGTGCGCGGTCCGGGCGGCGGCTACAACCTCGCGCAGCCGGCGCAGTCGGTCACGGTGGCGAGCATCGTCGCCGCGGTCGATGAGCCGCTCGACGCGACGCAATGCGGCGGCAAGGAGAACTGCCACGACGAGCAGCGCTGCATGACGCACGACCTGTGGGCGACGCTCAACGAGAAGATGCACGAGTACCTCTCGTCGGTGACGCTTGCCGACCTGGTGGCGCATCAGAACGGCAAGCAGGTGGCGGTGATCAAGGATTTCCGCCAGCAACCCCAGGAGAAGGTCGCGGCATGAAACTGCCCATCTATCTCGACTACTCCGCGACCACGCCCGTGGACCCGCGCGTGGCCCAGAAGATGATCCCGTACCTCACGGAGATCTTCGGCAACCCGGCGAGCCGCTCGCACGCGTTCGGCTGGAAGGCCGAAGAGGGCGTGGAAGAAGCGCGCGCGCATGTCGCGGCGCTGATCAACGCCGATCCGAAGGAGATCGTCTGGACCTCGGGGGCCACGGAAGGAAACAACCTGGCCATCAAGGGTGCTGCCCAGTTCTATAAAACCAAGGGCAAGCACCTGATCACGCAGAAGACCGAGCACAAGGCGGTGCTCGACACCTTCCGCGAGCTCGAGCGCCAGGGCTTCGAGGCGACCTACCTCGAGGTGGAGCCGAACGGGCTGGTCGATATCGCCAAGTTCAAGGCGGCGATCCGCCCCGACACCATCCTGGTCTCGATCATGATGGTGAACAACGAGATCGGCGTGATCCAGCCGGTGTGGGAGATCGCCGATATCTGCAAGGCGAA
>DASWER010000636.1:0-2336 GCA_036394655.1 Burkholderiales bacterium | reverse complement strand
GGCGTGCTGCTGGATGTTGCCGAAAAGAATCCGCGTTGACGGGCTGAGCGTCCGCCACTTCGACGTCGGCAAAGGCGCGCCGGTGCTGCTGCTGCACGGCGCCTCGCTCGGCTCGTCCGCCGATGTCTGGGGGCGCAACCTGGCGCCGCTCGCTGCGCACGGCCTGCGCGTGATCGCGCCGGACCTGCCGGGCTTCGGCGGGACTGACAATCCCGAGGATGTTTCGCTTTCCTATCGGAAGAATTTCGTGCTCGCATTCATGGACGCGCTGAACATCGCGCGCGCCTCGCTCGTCGGCCATTCGCAGTCGGGTCGCATCGCCATCGATCTCGCGTTCAGCCATCCGCAGCGCATCGCCAAGGCCGTGGTGCTTGCCACCGGCAGCCTGCTGCCGCCGCTCGCGGAGAAGGCGGAGAGCGAAGGCGAGGAGGGCGGCGCAGTCGCACCGACGCTCGCCGAGACGCGCGCGCTGCTGGCAGGCAATCTCTACAACCGCGAGCTGATCACGCCCGAAGCGCTCGAGACGCGCCACCGGATGAGCGTCGGCAAGAACTTCCACGCGTTTCTCGCGCGGCAGGAGGCAAAGGGCCGCGGCGGCAAAGCCGGGGAAGCCCCATGGCAGCGTGTCGCGCAATGCCCGGTGCCGCTGCTCATGCTTTACGGCGAGAACGATCGCGGCCAGGCGGCGCAGCGCGCGGCGCGGATGAAGCAACTGAATCCGGCGCTCGACCTGCGGCTCCTGCCGCGCTGCGCGCATCTCGTGCAGTGGGACGCGGCCGAGCAGTTCGCCGATATCGCTGGGCGTTTCCTCAAATGAGTCGGGTGCTGCGCAGGAACATGTAGCCGCCGAGCGCGATCAGCGCGGCGAAGAACCAGCGCATGAAGACCGCCGCCGCGAGGCGGCGGCGCAATCGCATGCCGATGTACATGCCGGCGAGTGCGGGGAACAGCGCCAGGAACGACGTGCCCGCCACGTCGGCGCGGTACTGGCCGTTGAGCGCGAGGGCGAGGCCGAGGGCGAGAGGGCAGACGAAGGCGAGGATGCCGATGCTCTGCACCAGCTCTTCGCTGTTCATCCTGAGCGAGGTGAGGTAGGGCACGTTCGGAATGACGAAGACGCCGGTGGCGCCGCTCAGCATGCCGGTGATCAAGCCGATGAGCGGCGACAGCCAGCGCTCGGACTCACGCTTGACCTCAAAGCGCCGCGCGAAAAGACCGTAAGCGCCGTAGGCGGCGAGCACGAGACCCAGCGCGGCCTGGGCGTAGGCGCCGGTGCTGGTCATGAAGCCGATGGTCGCGAAGGTGCCGATGAACACGGCGACGATCAGCCAGGCGAATCGTCGCAGCAGCGCAAGCAGCGATGGACCCGCCGCCATCTGCCAGATGTTGGTGGCGAGCGCCGGCAGCACCATCAGCATCGCGGCCTGCGCGGGCGGCATCACGATACTCAGCAGGCCCATGACGACGGTCGGCAGGCCGACCCCGACCGCGCCCTTGATGAAGCCGGCGAAAAGAAACGCGAGTGCGATGAAGAGGAGCGGTGCCGGGCCTTCGGCCACTACTTCGCGGGCATCGCCCTGGCGGGCGCGTCGAGATCGATGGCTAGCGCGAGGCTGTTGAACAGTAATCCACACACGGCCAGGACGGTGCGCATAGGCCGCACGTTACGCCTTCCACGCCGCCCAGGCGAGGCATAGCCATCCGGCGAGGAAGGCGAGGCCGCCGAGCGGCGTGATCGCGCCGAGCCGGCGAGGAACAGCCAGCCTCCTGCGGTAAGCGCTGCACTTGGCCAGCGCGTGTGCGCCCATCCGACCGCGAGCAGCGCGAGCGCGACGCCGACGAACGCGGCTAGGCTGCCGAGCGCGAAGAAAACGCGGTCCATGCCATGAGGAGGCCACCGGCGAGCCACGCGTAGTAGCCGGGTGCGAGGTGGCCCGCTGGCCCGCCGACCAGCTCGCTTTGCTGGCTCGGCATGGCGAAGCCCCCGTAGAGCATCGAGGCGAGGGAAACCAGGGCGCAGGCGAGCGCCGCCCGTCGCCTGTGCAGCGGCAGCAGGATGGCGGCGGCGATGAAGCCGAAGTTCGACGAACCGAAGGCGAGCGCGAAGAGAGCCATGCCGGGCTCGGCGATGGGATGCTGCACCCACATCGCGAAGGGGATGATGCTATAGACCGCGGCCTGCCATCCCCACGCGGTGACGCGTCCGGCGAGGAACGTCGCCGGCAGCGCATAGGCGGCGGCGTATAAGACAATCGCGCTCCAATAGAGGCGGCGGTTTATTGCGCCACCACCAGGCTCGCGAGGCGTTCGGGGTCGGCGAGCAGCGCGGCGCTCGC
>DASWER010000635.1:0-4368 GCA_036394655.1 Burkholderiales bacterium | reverse complement strand
GAAATGCGGGTTGACGACGATCTGCGCGTCGGCGCCGAGGAGCAGCGTGTAGCCATCGGGCGGCGCCTTGGCGACGATCTCCATCGCCAGGTTGCCGTTCGCGCCGGGGCGGTTCTCCACGATCAGCGGCTGGCCGAGCGCGTCGCCGAGCGGCGGCCCGATGACGCGCGCGATATTGTCGTTCGCGCCGCCCGGCGGCTGGGGAATCAGGACGCGGATCGGCCGCGACGGATATTGCGCCTGCGCCGCGCCGGCAACCGCGCACAGAGCGAGCAGCGCGGCTAGGAGGCGCCGAAGCCGGAGAACAGCCATCCCTCGGGGAAGTGCAAGTGCAGCAGCAGATCGAACAGGCCGTAGAAGCACGCCCACACCGCCGCGGTGAAGATGATGGTGAACAGCCAGCCCTCCTTGCCCTGCAGCTTGAGATACAGAAACACGAGCAGCGGCACCGCGATCTGGAAGCCGAGCAGCACGATCATGGCGAAGAAGCCGAGGGTCCACGCGGCAGCGAGCAGCGTTCTGCGGCGCGCGACTTCGGGCGGTTGCTCTTGCGTCAGCTTGAAATCCGCGGCTGCGGCGCCGTCGTGCTTGCCGAAGATCACCCAGAGCGCCTCGGCCAGGGCGAGGCAGAAAAGCGGGATGCCGATGACCAGCGGAAAGAGCTTCGCTTTCCACGGCCACTCTAGCGCGCTGAACGTACCCCAGGCCGAAAGCGCCATGATGGCGATCGCAAGCGCGAGCGAGGTCCGGCTATGCATGGCGCTGCCTCGCGCGCCAGGCCTGGAATATCGGGAACAGGATCACGCCGATCGCCACGATGAGCAGCGCGACCACCACCGGCCGGCCGAGCCAGGCCGCGTCGTAGCGCGCCACCGAGATGTAGAGATAGTTCTCGGCGATCTTGCCGAGCACCAGCCCCAGCACCAGCGGCGAGCGCGGCCAGCCGGCGACCACCATGAAGTAGCCCACCGCGCCGAACACGATCGTGACGACGATGTCGGCGTAGCTGGTGTTGGAGGTGTAGCTGCCGATGAAGACCAGCACCAGGATCACCGGCACCAGCAGGTGCCCCTGCACCCTGGTGAGTGCCGTGAGGCGGTTGAGGAGCAGGAAGCACGCCGCGACCGTGATGATGTTGGCGAGCACGATGGTCCACACCATCGAGAACGTCACCGGCAGGTGCTTGGTGAGCATGTCCGGCCCCGGGACCAGGCCGAGCAGGAAGAAGCCGCCGAGCAGGATCGCCATCGATGTGCTGCCGGGCACGCCGAAGGCGATCGTCGGAATGAGCGCGCCGCCTTCCTTCGAGTTGCAGGCCGCGCCCGGCCCGATGACGCCGCGCACGTCGCCTTGACCGAAGCCCTTGCGCTCCTCGGGCGTGCGCGCGCTCTGCGTGGCGTGGCCGTAGGCCATCCACTGCGCCACCGCGCCGCCGAGTCCGGGCGTGATGCCGATGAAAGTACCGATCAGGCTGCAGCGGATCGTGAGCCAGAAATTGCGGAACACGTCTTTCACGCCCTCGAGCGCGCCTTGGCTGATGCGGCCCGCCGGCGCGTTCCCGGCGATCGAGGTGCCGCGCACCACCAGGTCGATGATCTCGGGAATGGCGAACAGGCCGACCAGCACGGGGACCAGGTCGAGCCCCTGCCAGAGATAGAGCGTGTCCAGCGTGAAGCGCGCCACGCCGGCCTGCGGATCCTGTCCGACCATGGCGAGGAACAGGCCGAGCCCGCCGGCAAGGAAACCGCGCACCATGCCGCGTGCGCCCTGCGCACTGAGCGAGGCGATGAACGCCAGGCCGACGATCGCCAGCATGAAGAGCTCGGGAGAGCCGAAGGTGAGCACGAGCGGTCGCACGATGGGGATCGCGAGTGCCAGCGCCGCGGCACCGATCAGCGCGCCCACCAGCGACGAGGCGAGCGCCGCGCCGAGCGCGCGCCCGGCTTCGCCTTTCTTCGCCATAGCGTGGCCATCGAGAATGATCGCGGCCGTGGTCGCTTCGCCCGGTACGCCGAACAGGATCGAGGTCACGTCGCCGGTGGTCGCGACCACGGAGTGCATGCCCAGCAGAAAGGCGAAGGCCTCGACCGGCTGCATGTTGTAGATGAAGGGCAGCATCAGCGCGAGCGTGGTCGCGCCGCCGATGCCCGGCAGCAGCCCGACCCAGAAGCCGATGCCGATGCCGAGCAGCATGAAGGCGAACGGCTTCCACTGCAGCACCAGGAGCAAACCCTGGACGAAGGCTTCGCCCACGGTTTATTCGCCGAACTTTATGTACTTGCTGAACTCGGCGACGATGTCCTTCGGCTGCGACAGCACCTCTTTCAGGATCCTCACCGCCTCGTCACCGGAGGTGTAGTCGAGATCGAACTGCGCCTTGGTCGCCTCGGCCACCAGCGCCGGGTCCTTGATGGTGCTGGCGAAGGCCTCGCGGTAGACCTTGACGATCTCCGCCGAGGTGCCCGGCGGCAGCACATAGGGCCGCGCGATCACTTCGGGCGCCGAGCGCAGCGCCATGATCGCCTTGGCGCGCGGCGTCGGCGCGAAGCTCTCGTCGATCGGCAGCTGCTCGAGGCCGGCCTCCATCGAGCGCGCCCGCACGATCGGGCGCACCAGCTTGCGGTCGATGAACGGCTTGATCGACGTATACGACCCGGCGCGGCCGTCGACCTCCTTGCGCTCGATCGCCAGCATGATGTCGGCGCTCGACGAATAGCCGCTCACCAGCTTGATGTTGACGCCGAGCAGCTCCTTGAGCAGCAGCGGGAAATCATGCGTGTTGGCGCCCGGCCCGGTCGAGCCGATCACCACCTGCTGCTTCGCCTTGCGCAGCTCGTCGAAGTTCTTGTAGGGCAGGTCGTTGCGGATCGCGAGGATGGTCGCCTCGTTCGCCGCCGAGCCGATCCAGGCGAACTTCTGCATGTCGAACTTCACGCCCTGCACGCCGGTCAACTGCGCGATCGGCAGGTTGCGGTTGAAGGTGCCGAAGGTCAGGCCGTCGGGCTTCGCCACCATATAGAGGTGGTTGGCGGCAATGATGCTGTTGCCGCCGGGCATGTTCTGCACGATGACGGTCGGCTTGCCCGGCAGGTGATTCGGCAGATGGCGCGCCAGCATGCGTGCGGTGGTGTCGTAGCCGCCGCCGGGCTTGTAGCCGACGATGAGGGTGACGGTCTTGCCTGCAAAGTTCGGCTGCGCGCTTGCCGCCATGGGCGACACAACGAGAGCGCCGATCAGCGCGAGCTTCCACTTCATGAACGGATCCTCCGGGTCTTGTGATCATGGCCGTGGTCATGATCATGTTTTAGCTGCTCTGGCACGTCGGGAAACAGTTCCTTCGACGAGGGCGCGGCGTCGCCGGCCCATTCCACGCCGCCGCGCTTGCGCGCCGCCTCGCGCAGATCGTCGAACGTGAGCAGCGCAGGGTCCTTCGCCACCTCGAGCCGCTGCGCCAGCGCCGCGAGCACCAGCTTGCGTACCTGGCGGCCGTTCCAGCCCTCGCAGTGCTTCGCCACTTCGTCGATCTGGTTCTTGTTCTCCGACAGCGGCCGCAGCTGCGGCCATTGCACCGCGAGCTCGGCGAGCGAGTGCTGCAGGATGTTGGCGATGGTCTGCGCGTTGGGCAGCGCGAAGTGCATCACCAGGTCGGCGCGCGACAGGAACGCGTCGTCGATGGCATCGATGAAGTTGGTGGTGGTGACGAACAGCACCGCCGGCAGCTTGCGCGCGATCTCGTCGATGCCGAGCATCACCGCGTCGGTCGCGCGGTGCACGTCCACCGGATTGGTTTCGAACGACGCGCTGGTCCGGCGCACGGCAAAGCTTTCCACCTCGTCGATCAGCACCACGGTGTGCGGCCGGCGCGCGGCGATCTCGGGAATCGTGTCCTGCAACAGGCGCATGATGTTGCGCTGGCTCTCGCCGAGCATGTCGCTCGGAAAGGCATGCGGGTTGATCTCCAGCAGGGTGGTCGCACCCTCACGCGCCAGCGCCAGCGCCGCGACCTGCGCCAATCCGCGCGCCAGCGTCGTCTTGCCGGTGCCCGGCGGCCCGGCGAGCACGATCAGGCCGTGCGGCAGCCCGGCGAGCTGCGACAGCTTGCGCCCGTGCTTGAGCGTAACAAGCGCCTGCGACAGCAGCCGCTCCTTGACGCTCTTCGGGACGATGATCGCGTCCCAGTCCTTGTCGTGGTGATCGGCAGGCAGGACGTGCATCGACAGCACGCCCGGCGGCAGCGTGGTAGCGGGCGCGGCCATCAGCCCTCGGGACGCCGGTCGTCGGGCCAGTCGATCTGCGAGATCTCCTGCATCGACAGCAGCGTGTCCTCGGCCTCTTCGAACAGCACCATCGGATCCATCAGGGCGCGCA
>DASWER010000634.1:0-4340 GCA_036394655.1 Burkholderiales bacterium | reverse complement strand
CACCTACAACAGCCCCACCAATACCAACGAGTCGCGCCTGTGGTGGGATCACCTGCGCCGTGCCGGCTTTGTCTCCGGCGTGGGCGATCAGCAGCCCTTCAACGCCTTGAGCGGCATGATCGGCGTGCAGACCGGTGACGGCGCGGCGACGCCAGCGGCGACGCTGAAGGATGCCGCGGGCAACGGCTTCGTCGGCATCATCATCTGCTCGGCCAACCTGCCCGACAAGATTGCGATCGCCGCCGACACGCAGATGGACGACGGCGTGCCCAACGCCGGCACGGTTCGCGGCCAGCTGCAAACCTCCCCGAATCCCGCAGTTATCGCCACTGCCACCGCTGCGTACGCGGAGACCGGTACCAACGTGTATACGATTTGCCGGGCGCTGTGAGCTAAAGTTCGGTTCGGAAAAGCCGGCGCAAGCCGGCTTTTTTTCGCCTAGCCGCGCAGCAGCTTCTCCTCGGCCGCGAGCAGCTGCTCCGGCGCGCCGAGCAGCACCACGATGTCGCCGGCCTGCAGCGGGCCCGCCTGCGCCGGCGCGAGCCTGAGGCGCGCACCCGGCCTGCGCACCGCGCGTACCTGGATGCCGCTTTGCGTCGGCAGCAGCTCCGCGAGCTGCCTGCCGATGGCATGGGCGCCGGCTTCGAGCGTCACCGCATGCAGCCGCGCCACCGCATCGCCCGCACGCTCGTCGCTACCGCCGGCAAACAGTCCGCGCAGCAGGCTGTACTGCTGGTCGCGCACCTGGCTCACGCGCCGCATGACGCGGCTGAGCGGCACGCCGACCATGACCAGCGTGTGCGAGGCGAGCATCACGCCGGATTCGAAGGCTTCCGGCACCACCTCGGTGGCACCGGCCTCGGTGAGCCGCGCGATGTCGGCTTCGTCGCGCGCCCGCACGATCACCGGCACCGAGGGATTGAGCGCATGGATGTGGGACAGCACGCGCAGCGCCGCGCCGACGTCGGCGAACGTCACGACCGCGGCGGCGGCGCGCGCAATGCCCGCGGCGATCAGCGCCTCGCGCCGCGAGCTGTCGGCGAACACGACGCTTTCTCCGGCGAGCGCCGCCTCGCGCACGCGTTGCGGATCGAGATCGAGCGCGACGTAGCGCACGCCTTCGGCATCGAGCAGGCGTGCCAGCCGCTGGCCGTTGCGCCCGTAGCCGAGCACCACCACGTGCCGCTCGACATCCATCGACTGCGCGGCGATGCGGTGCAGCTCAAGGGAGCGCAGCATCCACTCGGAGCGCGACAGCCGCAGCACGATCACGTCGGCTGCGCGGATCAGGAAAGGGGTGGCCAGCATCGAGAGAATCATGGCGGCAAGGAGCGCCTGCCCGAGCGCATCGGGCACCAGCCCTGCCAGCGCCGCCAGCGGCAGCAAGACGAAGCCGAACTCGCCGGCCTGCGCGAGCGCCAGGCCGACGCGCAACGCCGTGCCGCCAGGCGTGCCGAAAGCCCTCGACAGCGCCGCGATCAGCGCGAACTTGCCGCCAACCAGCATCACGAAAAGCGCGAGCACCAGCCCCGCTTGCGCGGCCACCAGCCGCAGATCGAGCAGCATGCCGACGGTGACGAAGAACAGGCCGAGCAGCACGTCGCGATAGGGCTTGATGTCCTCCTCGACCTGGAAGCGGTACTCGGTCTCGGAAATCAGCATCCCGGCGAGGAACGCGCCGAGCACCAGCGACAGGCCGGCGAGGCCGGTGAGGAACGCGAGCAGCAGGATGATGAGCAGCACGTTCAGCACGAAAAGCTCGGTCGATCGCAGCCGCGCCACGACGCCGAGCCAGGCGCGCATCAGCCGCGGGCCAGCGAGCACCACCAGCGCCAGCGCCAGCGCGGCCTTGCCGAGCGCCGCGGCGACCGCGAGGCCGAGCGCGCCCGGCCGCTCGGCGAGCGCCGGGATCAGCACCAGCAGCGGCACCACGGCGAGATCCTGGAACAGCAGCACGCCGATCACCTGGCGGCCGTGCGCCGTGTCGAGCTCGCCGCGCTCGGCGAACAGGCGCGACACGATCGCCGTGGACGACATGGCGGCGATGCCGCCGAGCGCGACGCCGGTCTGCCACGGTAGGCGGAGCGCGAGCGCGGCCGCGGTGGCGACCAGCAGCGTGGCCGCAACCTGCGCACCGCCGAGGCCGAAAACCACGCGCTGCATCGAGCGCAGCTTGCCGAGGCTGAATTCCAGGCCGATGGAGAACATCAGGAACACCACGCCGAACTCGGCCAGGCGCTGCGTCTCCTCCTGGTTGGCGGCGAGGCCGAGCGCGTGCGGCCCGAGCGCCAGCCCGGTGACGAGATAACCGACCAGCGCCGGCAGCTTGAGCTTGCGGCACAGCGCCACCGCGATGACGCTGCTCGCGAGCAGCACCAGCACCGACTGCAGGGAAACCGCGCCGCTCACTTAGAGGTTGTAAAAGGCATTGGGCTATACTCCGGCCCTATGATAAAGGTGGCGCCCTTCGCGAAAAATTCGGCCAAAAAACGCAGCGAAACCAGTGCGCTCGATCTCGCGCGGCGCGTGCTCGCGATCGAGGCCGAAGCGGTGCGCGCGCTCGGCGACCGGCTCGACGAGCGTTTCGTCGCCGCGCTCGAGCTGATCGCGGGCCGCAGCGGCCGCGTGGTAGTGAGCGGCATCGGCAAATCCGGCCACATCGCGCGCAAGATCGCCTCGACCATGGCGAGCACCGGCACGCCGGCGTACTTCGTGCATCCCGCCGAGGCGAGCCACGGCGATTTGGGCATGATCGAAGCGGGCGACGTCTTCATCGCGATTTCCTATTCTGGCTCGAGCGATGAACTGCTCGAGATCGTTCCTCAAGTGAAGCGCCGGGGCGCGAAGCTGATCGCCATCACCGGCAATCCGGACTCGCCGCTCGCGCGCGCCGCCGACGTGAACCTCGACGCGGCGGTCGGCCAGGAGGCCTGTCCACTCAACCTCGCGCCGACTGCGAGCACGACTGCGGCCCTCGCCCTGGGAGACGCGCTGGCCGTGGCGCTGCTCGAGGCGCGCGGGTTTTCTGCCGCAGACTTCGCGCGTACCCACCCTCGCGGCAAGCTGCCGCGCCAGGCATTGGCGCACCAGGCCTTGCTGCACGTGCACCAGGTGATGCGTACCGGCGAGCAGATTCCGCGAGTGCTTAGCGGCGCCACGCTGCGCGAGGCGGTGCTGGAAATCTCGCGCGGGCGCATCGGCATGACGGCCGTAGTCGACGCTGCGGATGGCGTCAAAGGCATCTTCACCGATGGCGATCTGCGGCGCACGCTCGAGAAGAACCAGCTCGACGCGCGCTCGGTTGACGAAGTGATGAGCGTCAATCCGAAAACCGTGCGCCCGGAGATGCTCGCCGCGGAGGCGGTGCACATGATGGAGCAATTCAAGGTCAACCAGCTGCTGGTCGTCGATGAGCGCGGCGCACTCCTCGGCGCGCTCAATATGCACGACCTCTTCCGCGCCAAAGTCCTCTAGCGTCGCATGCAATACCTGGCCCCCGATGCGCTCGCGCGGGCGCGGCGCGTGCGCCTGGTGATTTTCGACGTCGACGGCGTGCTGACCGATGGCAGACTCTGGTACACCCCGCAGGGCGATGAGCTCAAGGCGTTTCATGCCTTCGACGGCCACGGCGTGAAGCTGTTGCTGATGGCGGGCCTCGACACCGGCATCATCAGCGGGCGCGACTCGCCGGCGGTCGCCAAGCGCGCCAAGGAGCTGGGCATCGAGCACGTCATGCAGGGCGTGGAAGACAAGCACGCGGCCTTTGACCGCATGCTCAGGCGCGCCAAGGTGAAACGCGCCGCCACCGCGTACATGGGCGACGACGTGGTGGACTTGCCCGTGCTCATGCGCTGCGGCTTCGCCTGCGCGCCGCACGAGGCGCCCGAAGACGTGCGCCGGCGCGCGCACTACATCGCCTCGGCCGACGCCGGGCACGGCGCGGTGCGCGAAGTCTGCGAGTTCATTCTCGAGGCGCAGGGCAAGCTCGGGCCGATCTTGCGGCGCTTCCTGAAATGAGCACCACGCGCCTTTTTCCGCTCGCCCTGATGCTGGCGCTTGCGCTGCTTACGCTGTGGCTCGATCACCAGGTGCGCGTCGAGGGCGGCGAGCATCCGTCGCTGCGCCGCCACGATCCGGATTACCTGGTGGTCAACTTCACCACCACCACTTACAACCGCGACGGCAGGGCCGAGACCGTACTCTCCGCCGCGCAGATGCAGCACTACCCGGACGACGACTCGACCGAGCTCAGCGGCCCGCGCGTGGTGCAGGAAAAACCGGCGCAGCCGCGCTTCACCGTCAAGGCCGACCGCGGCAAGATCTCGCGCGAGGGCGACGAG
>DASWER010000633.1:0-2628 GCA_036394655.1 Burkholderiales bacterium | reverse complement strand
GCCCTGCGTCCAGTTCGCCACCGGCTGCCGGTAAAGCAGCATCCAGCGCCGGTACTCCTTGGGCGTGCGCATCAGCTTCAGCACCTTCTCGCAATAGTGCGAGAAGAATCCCATGACCTCTTCGCGCGTCGCCGCCTCGTTGTGGCCGCCGCTGGTGTGCTTGCCGATCACCGTGGCGACCAGGTTGAAGAGCTTCCAGCCGCGCAGCGGGTAATGGACGATGTGCGCGTTGTACGCCGCCCACAGCGTCGCCGCGGCGAAGCGCAGGTCCTTCGGCACCTCGTTTGCCTGCAGGACCGCGCGGTAGCACATGTGGCCCGAGATCGGCGGCTCCGGGTCGCCGACGACCTTCTCGCGGATCACCGAGCGGCCGCCGTCGGCGCCGACCAGCGCGAGGCCGCGGAATGTGCCGCCGTCGGTGTGCACCGCGACGCCTGAACCTTCGTTCTCGAAGCCGGTCACTTTCGTCTTCGTGCGCAGCTCGATGAGCGCCGGCAGCGCCTTGCAGCCATCCAGCAGCGAGCCGTGGATGTCGGCGCGATGCGTGACCGCGTAGGGGTTGCGGAAGCGCCTGGCGAAACGCCGATCCAGCGGAATGTCGATGATCTTCTCGCCGCTCACGCCGTCCATCATCAGCAGGCTCTCGATGAACACCGCATCTTTCTTCACCAGCTTTCCGACCCCGAGCGCATCGAGCGCGTGCCAGGCATTGGGCGCGATCTGGATGCCGGCGCCGATCTCGCCGAACTGCGGCGCCTGCTCGAGCACCACGCTCTTGAATCCCTTGCGCGCGAGCGCCAGCGCGGCCGCCAGGCCGCCGATGCCGCCGCCGGCGATGATCACCGGGCTTTTGTTCCTAGAGGAGGATGGCGATGCCATCAATTTCACCTTCCGAGTTGATGAGATCCACCCGCTTGTGCGCGATGCGGAACGTCTCGCCGCTCTTGCGCAGCCGGTGCTCGACCAGCGCGCCGTAGAGCCTTTGTCTTTCGTTCCTGAATTCCACCACCGTCAAGGCCGACGCGACCTTCACCTCGCCGTTCGGCTCACCGTGCACCATGACGTTGCTGACCTGATGCACCGTGCGTGCAATGGGCTGCCGCGCGTGCGCACGCGGGTGGCGGATCTGCTTGACGCGCAGCTCGAGCAGCGTGCGGTCGTCGTGGATGATCGACGAGGTCTGGTACGGATCCTTCTGCCCCTGCTCGAGCGGCACCCAATAGGTCGCATCCTCCGTAAATAGCTGCAGCCATTCCTCGTAGCGCTGGGTGTCCAGCAGCCGCGCCTCGTGAAACAGGAATTGCTCAGGCGTCACGAGACATGTAATCCAGCCACGCGCGCATCTGCCCGCGGATGAAGACCTCGCTGGTCCCGGTTTTTCCACGCAGGGCATCCTTCTCCTGAATGTCGCCACCGTGTCCCCGGCCGATATAGACCCAGTCCATCGCGCCCGACGCGAGTCCGTGCTGGATGCGCTCGTAGACCTCGAGATCGTCGGTCAGCACCCACGAGGCGGTGCCGTTCACCACGTTGGCGAAGGCCACCGTGTCGCGGAACATCTGCGCCGGCGCATATTTCATCCGGAACGAGTAGGTGTAGACCACGGACCGATCGACCGCCAGCGGATGGATGATGCGCAGCTGGCGGAACTGGCTCATGAACGAGCAGTTCGGATAGACGATGGTGTTCCACAGCGTGACGCGCAGGATGCGATCGGCTTCCTTCTGCCCCACGCTCTTTATCAGCTGGTTTCTATATTGATCGAAGGCCGGGTTGCCCATACCCGCCACGAGCCGATCGTCGTCGTGGTAGTCGCCCATGACGCCGTGACCGCGCGGCGTGGTCCAGATGCCGGTGCCTTCCCAAACCGCGTCGGGCGCGCCGTTCTGGCGCATCTGGCGCACCGCGATGTCGTAGTAGTGCTCCTCGCCCGGCTTGCCGGGCTCGGGCGCGTTGCGCGCCACGGCCACCGATGATGCGTGCACGTACGCCGGATGCGCGCCGTCGAGATGGTTCTCGAGCATCAGCTTCCAGTTGCCGTTGTAGGTGTGCTTGAAGACGCCGCCCGCGACCTCGAGCTCGCCGCCCGGCGCGCGATCGACCAGATCGTCGAACGATGCCTTGGTTGGCCCGAGGAACTCTTCCAGGCTCGGGCCCTCAGCCGCGAGCGAGGCGAAGATGAAGCCGCGGTAGAGCGCCACGCGTGGCACTGCCTTCAGCCTTAGCTCCCCAATAGCACCTTGCGGATAGCCGCTCGCAAATGGCACCGCCTTCAGCTCACCGGCGCGGTCGTAGCTCCAGCCGTGGTAGGGACAGACGAAGCGCTCGAGGTTGCCGCGGCCCTCGGCGCAGACGAGTGAGCCGCGGTGCGCGCAGCGGTTGATGAGCGCGCCGATCTGGCCGTCATCCTTCCTGACCACCACGATCGGCTCGCGCCCCATCCGGGTGGTGAAGTAGTCGCCCGCATTGTGCAGCTGGCTCTCATGACCGAGCACCAGCCAGGCGCGGCCGAAGATGCGCTCGAGCTCCAGCTCGAAGATCGCCGGATCCGCATATACGGAGCGGTGCACGCGGTCGGGCTGCACCAGCATTGCGAGTTGTTCGTTGGCGGCCATGCGTCCTTATGGT
>DASWER010000632.1:0-5340 GCA_036394655.1 Burkholderiales bacterium | reverse complement strand
CGGACTGAACATGGACCAATTCGAAGACCTCGTCGCTGCCTATCGCATCCTCGCCGAATACGGCGTGATCGACGCCTACGGGCATGTCAGCCTGCGCTCGCCGTCGAATCCGCAGCGCTATTACCTGGCGCGCTCGCTCGCGCCGGAGCGCGTGCAGGTCGAGGACATGATCGAGTACGACCTCGACTCGAATCCGCTGGACGCCCGCGGGCGCGAGTCGGTCACCGAGCGCTTCATCCACGGCGAGATTTTCAAGGCGCGCCCTGAAGTCATGGCCGTGGTGCACAACCACTCGCCTTCGGTGGTGCCCTTCAGCGTCACCGGCGTGCCGATGCGCGCGCTGTGGCACATGGCGGCGTTCATCGGCGATGGCCTGCCGAACTGGGAAATTCGGGAGGTGCGCAAAGGCACCAACCTGCTGGTCGGCGATGGCGTGCTCGGCGCCTCGCTCGCGAAGACGCTGGGCTCAAAGCCCGCGGCACTGATGCGCGGCCACGGCTCGGTCACCGTCGGCGAGAGCCTGCCGCGCGCCGTCGGCCGCAGCGTGTACCTCGAGATGAGCGCGCGCATGCAGATGCAGGCGCTCGCGCTGTCGGACAAGGTGAACTACCTCGACGAGGCCGAGGTGAAGGCGTCGATGCCGCTGCAGGACTACAAGCGCGCCTGGCCGATGTGGCGGGAGAAAGCCTTGGCTAAAGCAAAGGCGGAACGCAAATGAGCGACCTGGTGGTTTGATTTTGAAAAACCGGAAACCCCCCGCTGCGCCTGCGGCTCACGACCCCCTTGTCAGGGGGTCAGCGAAAAAGCCGGGCGATCTTTGCGCGCTCACGGCGACCGAGCTGCTCGATGCTTATAGGAAGCACGATCTCTCGCCGGTCGAAGTGACGCGCGCGGTGCTGGAGCGCATCGAGAAGCTCAATCCGGTGGTGAATGCCTTCAACCTGGTCTCCGACCATGCGCTGGAGGATGCCAAGGCGTCGGAGGCGCGCTGGCTCGCGGGACAGCCGAAGGGATTGCTCGACGGCGTGCCGGCGTCGATCAAGGACATCATCCTCACCAAGGGGTGGCCGACGCTGCGCGGCTCGAAGACGGTCGATCCGAAAGGGCCGTGGAACGATGACGCGCCGGCGAGCGCGCGGCTGCGTGAGCATGGTGCGGTACTGCTGGGCAAAACCACCACGCCGGAATTCGGCTGGAAGGGCGTCACCGACAGCCCGCTCACCGGCATCACGCGCAATCCGTGGAATCCGAAGAAAACGCCCGGCGGCTCCTCCGGCGGCGCTGCCGCGGCGCTCGCCTCCGGCATGGGCGCGCTGGCGGTCGGCACCGACGGCGGCGGCTCGATCCGCATCCCGTGCAGCTTCACTGGCCTCTTCGGCCTCAAACCGTCATTCGGCCGAGTGCCGGCGTGGCCGCTCTCGCCCTTCGGCACCGTGGCGCACGTCGGCCCGATGACGCGCAGCGTCACCGACGCGGCGCTGATGCTGAACGTGCTCGCGCTGCCCGACGCGCGCGACTGGTATGCGCTGCCCTACGAGGCGCGCGACTGGCGCAGCGCGCTCGACCAGGGCGTGGCCGATCTGCGCATTGCGTACTCGCCCGATCTGGGCTACGCCGGCGTCGATCCGGAAGTCGCGGCGATCGTGCGCAAGGCGGTGCATCTATTCACCGACCTCGGCGCCGAAGTCGAGGAGAAGAACCCGGGCTTCGAAAATCCGGAAGGCATCTTCCGCACGCAGTGGTTCACCGGCGCCGCGGCGCTCCTGAAACCGTTCCCGCCGGAGAAGCGCAAGCTGATCGATCCCGGTCTGGTCGAGGTCGCCGAACAGGGCGCGAACATCAGCGCCGCCGAGATCCTCGATGCGCAGATGAAGCGCGGCGCGCTCGGCACGCACATGAATCTTTTCCACCGCGACTACGACCTGCTGGTAACGCCGACGCTCGCGGTCGCGGCGTTCGATGTCGGCCTCGAGTTTCCGCCCGGCAAGACCCGCTGGATCGACTGGACGCCCTTCAGCTATCCGTTCAACCTGACACAGCAGCCGGCCGCTTCGATTCCCTGCGGCGTCACCCAGGCGGGGCTGCCGGTGGGATTGCATCTGGTCGGCCCGCGCTATGCCGATGCGCTGGTGCTGCGCGCCGCGCGGGCCTTCGAAACCGCGCGACCGATCGCGATGCCGGATCTCGCAAGACTGCACCGGCGATGATGCTGGAGGTCCGCCAGATTGGCAGTGCCGCGTTCGACGAGAAAGCGCTGATCGAGCTGCTGCGCGACGCCGTCGACTCGGGCGCGTCGGTGGGCTTCCTTGCGCCGCTGCCGACCGAAGTGGCGCAGGAGTACTGGCACAGCGTGCGTGACGAGCTGGACAGTGGACGCGTGCTGTTTTGCGCGTACCGCGATGGGACCCTCGTCGGCACGGTGCAGCTCGCGCCGGCGGGCAAGCCCAATGCGCGGCACCGCGCCGAAGTGCAGAAGCTGCTGGTGCTGCAGGCCTGCCGCGGCCAGGGCATCGGCAAGGACCTGATGCGCACCGTGGAGGCGAAGGCGCTGCAGCTCGGGCGCTCGCTGCTGGTGCTCGATACCCGGCAGGGCGACCCCGCCGAGACGCTCTATACCCGCCTCGGCTATGTCAAGGCAGGCGTCATTCCGGACTATGCGCGTGCGCCCTCGGGCGACGGCCTCGATCCGACGGTGATCTTCTATAAGCGCATCGGCGTGTGAACGTTTGCGCTACACGGGCGGACTAAAGCTCTAATGGCAAGCTGGCTCGCAGCCGCGCTCAAAGCGGTCATCCCTCACGTCGGCGACATCCTGTCGGCGACCAAGCCGGCGTTCACCAAGCGCAAGCCCGAGGTCGCCAACCAGCCGGATCTCGTGCAGCAGCAGATCGCCGAGCTGCAGGCCGCGGTGTCGCAGCAGTCCTCGCACATCAAGGAGCTCGCCGCGCAGCTCGAGAACACCGTCAGCGCGCTCGAAAGCGCGGCGCAGGTCGCCGAGGCGCGGCTGCGCCGCGTGCTGGTGTTCACCGCGGTGGCGGCGGCGTTCTCGGTGGCCGCGCTCGGCGTCGCCTTCCTCGCCGCCATCGCGCGGTGAACTCTCCGCAGGTCGAGCTGTTCGGCGGCGCGCCGGCGCTGCCCGAGGGCTTCGTGTTCCAGCCGGAATTCATCAGCGCCGAGGAAGAAGGCGCGTTGCTGGCGGGAATCGCCGCGCTGCCGCTCGCGGCGGCGAAGTACAAGCAGTACACCGCGCGGCGACGCATCGCCTATTTCGGCTTCGGCTACGACTTCTCGGCGAATCGCCTCGGCGAGGCACCGCCGGCGCCTGCGTTTCTCGAGGCGCTGCGCGACAAGGTCGCGGCCTGGATCGGCGAGCCGCCGGCCCGGCTCGAGCAGGCCCTCGTCACCGAGTACCGGCCGGGCACGCCGCTCGGCTGGCATCGTGACGCCCCGGATTACGAGCGCGTCGCCGGCGTTTCCGTCGGCGGCTGGGCGCGCATGCGCCTGCGCCGCTATCCACCGGGCAAGGACAAGCCGATCGTGCTCGAGCTCGCGCCGCGCTCGGCCTACCAGATGCAAGGCCCGGCACGCTGGCGCTGGCAGCACTGCATCCCGGCGACGCGCGAGCTGCGCTACTCGATCACCTTCCGCACGCTTTTGCGGCAGGCCGCTTGCTGGTAAGTGCGCAGTGGCGCTCCAGAAACCCATCGGTACCGGCAAAAAAGAGCAGATCTCGCTCGACTCGGCGGCGGCGCACCTGCTGGAGGAATGCCGCACGGTGCTGCCGGGGATCCAGGCCCTCTTCGGCTTCCAGCTGATCGCGGTGTTCAACGAAGGCTTCGACGAGAAGCTCTCCGGGGTCGGGCAAATGGTGCATCTTGTCGCGATCATCCTGACCACGCTCTCGATGGCGCTGGTCATGACGCCGGCCGCGCTGCACCGCCAGGCCGAGCCGAAGGAAGTGAGCGAGCGGTTCCTGTGGCTCGCCTCCAACATGGTGCTCGCGGGCATGGTGCCGCTCGCCGTGGCGGTCGGCCTGGACTCGTACGTGGTGGCGAGCATCGTGCTGCAAAGCGAGCTGCTCGGAATAGCGCTCGGCGTCGTGCTGATGATGGTGTTCGCGGCGTTGTGGTTTGTGTTGCCACGTCGCGAGCGGCGCAGCCGATAATCCAGTGCATGAAGCGCTGGCTCACCCTTGTCGCGGCATGCCTCGCGGCCCCGGTGCTCGCGCAGCCTAACGCGATCCTGCTCGTCGCGAAGCCCGGGCTGCCCGATCCCAACTTCCGCGAGACCGTGGTGCTCGTCACGCGCTCCGAGGAGGCGAGCACCGTCGGCGTGATCCTCAACCGGCCCACCACCACGCGGCTCTCCGAGCTCGTGCCGCGCTGGCCCGGCGCGGACCAATTCAAGGAGCCGCTCTATTCCGGCGGTCCGGTGATGCGCCAGGTGGTGGTCGCGCTCTACGCGTCGAACGAGACGCCGAAGGCCGCCGCGTTTCACGTGCTGCCGCGCGTCTATCTCACGATGCATCCGGCGAACATCGAGCCGCTGCTGGCGCAGCCCGCGGCACGCATGCGGCTTTATTCCGGCTTTTCCGGCTGGGCGCCGCGCCAGCTCGAGAACGAGATGGATTCCGGCAGCTGGTACGTGCTGCCGGCGAACGAGGCGCTGCTGTTTCGCAAGGACACCGACAGCATGTGGGCCGAGCTGGTCGAACGCGCGCGCGGGGCGCGCACCGCGCGACCCGGGCCATTCGCTATACTCACCCCATGATTTGCGTGCTCCGCAGTCTCCTGGCTCTCGCGGCGTTCATGCTCGCTGCGCCCGCTTTCGCGCAGGAGGACGCGATGCTCCTGATCGCGCATCCCGCGTTCCGCGATGTCGAATACCGCCAGACGGTGCTGCTCGCCGCCCCGGCGCCGAACGGTGGCCACGTCGGCGTGATCCTCAACCGGCCGACGCGCCGCTCGCTCGGCAGCCTGTTCCCCGAGCACGAGCCTTCCAAGAAGGTCGTCGACCCGGTGTACTACGGCGGCCCGTTCTCGCGCGGCGCGCTGGTCGCGCTGGTGAGGGGCGATCACAGCCCGGGCGCCGGCTCGGTGCTGCTGATGAAGGATCTCTACCTCGCGTTCCGCGCCAACACCATCGACCACGTCATCGAGACCACGCCGAACGAGGCGCGCTATTTCGTCGGCTACGTCGGCTGGCGTCCGGGCGAGCTGAAGAGCGAGCTCGACCGCGGCCTGTGGTCGGTGCTGAACGCCGACCTCGAGATGGTGTTCCGCAAGGACACCGAGGGGCTGTGGGAAGAGCTGCTGCAGTCGACCAAACGCATCCGCGCCC
>DASWER010000631.1:0-8187 GCA_036394655.1 Burkholderiales bacterium | reverse complement strand
AGCAGCTTGCGCACCTCCTCGAGCCGGCTCGGCGTGTCCTGCACGAACAGCGTGTTGGTGCGCGCATCGACCACCGCGCTGCCGCGCTTGGAGAGGATGCGCTGCGTGGCGTCGGACAGCAGCTTCTGCACGTCCGCCGCTTTCTGGTAGTTCATCTGGAAGGTCTCGGTGCGGGTCTGCTCCAGATCCGAGATCTGCTGCTGCGCCTCGAGCGCCAGCTTCTCGCGGGTGGCGAGCTCGTCGCGCGGCGCGATCCAGATCACGTTGCCGCTGCGCCGGCTATCGAGGCCGCGCGTTTGCAGGATGATCTCGAGCGCCTGGTCCCAGGGCACGTCCTTCAGCCGCAGCGTGATGTTGCCCGCCACGGTGTCGCTGGTGATGATGTTGAGATCGGTGAAGTCCGCGATCACATTAAGCACCGCGCGCACTTCGACGTTCTGGAAGTTGAGCGACAGCTTCTCGCCCGTGTAGCGGCCGCGCTGCTGGGCGGCGCGCGAGGGATCCGCCGTGACGGGCTTCACTTCGAGCACGAACTGGGTGTCGGACTGGTAGGCGGTGTGCTCCCACTGGCCCTTCGGCTCGATCACCATGCGCACGTTGTCGCCCTGCTGAAAGGCGCTCACCGTATTCACCGGCGTGCCGAAGTCGATGACGTCGAGGCGCCGGCGCAGGCTGTCGGGCAGCGCGGTCTGCAGGAATTCGACGACGATGTTCTGGCCCTGCGTGCGGATGTCGATGCCGGTCGTCGTGTCCGACAGGTCGACGACCACGCGGCCTTCGCCCGAGCGCCCGCGACGGAAGTCGACGTCGCGGATCGCGTGCTTGGTATCGGCACGGCCTTCGGCGAAGCGCGCCACTTGCCCGCCGGGCGTGGGTTGCACCACCGGCGGCTCGGCCAGCGTGATGAGCACATTGCGTCCATCGATGCTCGCCTCGTGCGCCACCGAGCGGCGCAGATTCAGCACCAGGCGAGTGCGATCCGCGCCTTGGACGATGTTCATGCTGCGCAGCTCGCCCTGGCCGATCTCCTGGTTCGAGCGCCCCAGCGCGTTCACGGTGTTGGGAAAGTCGAAGGCGATGCGCGCCGGATTGGCGACGGCGAAGTTCGGCGGCACGCTGCGCAGCGGCTCCTTGGTGGTGACGCGCACCACGGTCTTGCCTCCCTGCTGCAGCACCTCGAAGGACTCGATGCTGTTGGTCTGCGCGGCCGCCAGGCCGATGGCCCAGAGCCACAGCGCCAGCGCGTAGAGCAGCGTTTTAGTTTTCATTTTTGTGTCTCCACCAATTGGAGCGCGCTGGCACGCTCGACCCACTCCCCGCCACTGTCCTGCACCAGCTCCTTCAGCTTGATCTGACCCTCGTCGATCCCGGTGATCACGCCGAAGTTCTGCCCCATGTAGTTGCCCTTCTTCACGCGGTACAGGTTGGGGCCGGCCTTCACCAGCGCGAAGGTCTCCTTGTCCTGCGTGATGGTGCCGAGCATCTGGATCGACTCGAGCGGGAACGCCTCGAGCGGCTCCTTGATGCGCTTTTCGTGCTCCGCGATCTTGCTCGCAGCGTTCGTCGAGCGCGTGCCGACCTGGGCCACCTCGATGCGCTCGGAGCGGAACGGGTCGACCTGTCCCTCGGCGGTGTACGGCACCGGCTCGTAGGGCTTGACCTGGGGCAGCGGCGGCACCTGGCCGCGGAAATCCTTGGTGAGCTGCGCCAGCTCCTGCTTGAGGTCGCCGTGCTCCTCGCCGCCACAGCCGGCGAGCAGCGCCGCGGCGCCGAACGCAAGGCCAAGGGCGAGCCTCATTTCTTAGCCGGCCCCTTCTTCGCCGACTTGCGCTGCGCCGCGAGCTCGTCGTCATCGAGGTAGCGGAAGGTGCGCGCCGTGACATCCATCGACAGCTGGCTGCCCGCCGCGGTGTTGATCTTGACGTCGTTCAGCGTGACGATGCGCGGCAGCTGGCCGACGTCGCTCGCGAACGCGCCCATGTCGTGGTAGCTGCCGGTGACTCTCACCGAGATCGGGCGCTCGGCATAGAACTCGCGCGTGATCTCCGAAGGCGCCGGACGGAACAGTTCGAACTGCAGACCGCGGCCCAGGCCCGCCTGGTTGATGTCGACCAGCAGCGCGTCCATCTGCGAGCGGTTGGGCAGCTGGCGCAGCAGGGCGCCGAACTGCGTGTCGATTTCGCGCAGCTGCTGGCGGTGCAGATCGAGATTGATCGCCTGCTTCTTCTTTTGCAGGTACTGGTCCTTCAGCGAGCTCTCCTCGTTGCGCAGCCGCTCGAGGTCCTCGACCTGCGAGCTGTTGTGCGCGACGTAGCCGCCGACTGGAATCGCGATCAGGATCGCGAGCAGCACCACCAGCTTCGGAAAGGCGTGCCAGGTACCCGGATCCTTCCAGTTGGTGCGCTTGAATTCCTCGAGGATGGCGTTGAAGTTGACCGCCATGGCTAGCCTTTCTTTGCCGCTGCCGGCGGCGTCGGGTCAGCCGGCGCGCGCTTGAGCGACATGAACATGGTGAATTCCGAGACGCGGCGCTTGTCGAGTCCCGCGGACTTGACCTCGATCAGCTCGGGATCGCCGAGCCAGCGCGACGATTCGATGTTGCGCATCAGCGTCGAGACGCGCGCGTTCGACTGGGCGTAGCCGAGGATCTGGATGCGCATGCCGTTCTGTATGATCGACTTCAGGAACACGCCCTCGGGCATCTGCTTCACCAGGTCGTCCATCAGGTGCACCGTCTGGGCGCGGTCGGCCTGCAGCGTCTCGATGATCTGCTTGCGCGCGAGCAGCGACTGGATCTCGTCCTTCAGCTTGTTGATTTCCGCGATCTCGGTGTCGAGCTTGGCGATTTCGCTCTTCAGGAACTGGTTGCGGCCCTCTTGCGTGCTGATCTTCTCGGCGTAATAGCTGTGCACCAGGCCCACGATCAACAGGCCGATGACCGCGGTGCCGGCCGAAACCACGGCGAAATGCTGCTTCGCGCGCTTGCGCCGCTCGGCGCGGTGCGGCAGTAGGTTGACGCGAGCCGTGCTCATTGCGGATCGAATCTCCTCATCGCCAGGCCGCAGGCGACGATCAGCGAAGGGGCATCGATGATCAGGCGCTTCAACTGCACGCGCGGCGAGGTCTGCATCTGGGCGAACGGGTTGGCGACGCTGGTCGGTACCTGGGCACGCGTATTCACCACCTCGTCGAGCCCGGGAATCACCGCCGAGCCGCCGGCGAGCAGGATGTGCTCGACGGTGTGGTACTGCGTCGAGGTGAAGAAAAACTGCAGCGCGCGCTGGATCTCGCCCGACAGGTTTTCCATGAACGGGCGCAGCACCTCGGCCTCGAAATCGTCGGGCAGCCCGCCCGAGCGCTTGGCGTTCTCGGCTTCTTCCGCGCTCATGCCGTAGCGCGTGACGATTTCCTGCGTCAGCTGATTGCCGCCGAATGCCTGCTCGCGGGCATAGATCGACTGGTCGTTGCGCAGCACCGTGACCTGCATGACGTTGGCGCCGACATCGACGACCGCGATGTTCTGATCCTTGCCGGCATTGGGCAGCGCCTGCACCACCAGCGAGAGCGCGGTCTGCTGCGCGAAGGATTCGACATCCATCACCAGCGCCTTGAGCCCGGCGGAATCGGCCACCGCGACGCGGTCTTCGACTTTTTCCTTGCGTGTCGCGGCGATTAGCACTTCCTGTTCTTCCGGGCTCGTGGGCGAAGGCCCGATCACCTGGAAATCGAGATTCACTTCCTCGAGCGCGAACGGAATGTACTGGTTGGCTTCGCTTTCGACCTGCACTTCGAGTTCTTCCTCGCGCAGGCTTGCGGGCACGACGATTTTCTTGGTGATCACCGCGCCGGTCGGTACCGCCATCGCGACGTGCTTGGTGCGCGTGCCGAGCCGCTTGTGCGCGCGGCGCACTGCGTCGGTGACCGCTTCGAGATTGTTGATGTTGCCGTCGACCACAGCGTCGCGCGCGAGCGGTTCTATCGCATAGCGCTCGACCCGATAGGTGCCTTTTCCGGCTTCGACGATCTCGAGCATCTTGACCGAGGACGAACTGATGTCGAGGCCGAAGAGTGGGGGCGCCTTGGGCGTGAACAGGTCGAATTGCATTCTTTGTTTTCCCCTTTGCGCATCGCACCTTAGGAGCGATACGTAGAATTTGCGTGAAATCCTAGCAACAACCCCTCCGGGTGTCTAGTTAATTATCCACGCGAAGGGGGACGCGGTATCATGCGGCGATCGATGCAGCGCACGCAATAGCGGTCGTTTGACGGTCTAACTTCCCGATGTGGCTTCGTTTTCTCGGCTTTCCGCTGGCCATGCTGGCGGGCTTGGCCGCGGCCGCCGTCCTGGTGCTCGGGCTGGTGGTGGTGCTCGCCTATCCGAACCTTCCGGAGCTCGGCGCGCTGACGGCTTATCAGCCCAAGATTCCACTGCGGATTTACACCGCGGAAGGCACGCTGATCGGCGAATTCGGCGAGGAGCGCCGGGCGGTGGTCTCGATCGCCGACGTGCCACCGCAGCTCAAGAACGCCATCATCGCCGCCGAGGACGAGCGCTTCTACCAGCACCCCGGGATCGACTACATCGGCGTGCTGCGCGCGGCGTACGCCAACCTGGTCGCAGGGGGGCGCCGCCAGGGCGCCAGCACCATCACCATGCAGGTGGCGCGCAACTTCTTCCTGTCGTCGGAAAAAACGCTGACGCGCAAGCTCTACGAGGCGCTGCTGGCCTTCAAGATCGAGCACAGCCTTAACAAGGAGCAGATCCTCGAGCTCTACGTCAACCAGATTTACCTCGGGCAGCGTGCCTACGGCTTCGGCGCGGCCTCGCAGACGTACTTTGGCAAGGCGCTCGACCAGTTGAGCCTTGGCGAGATCGCCATGCTGGCCGGCTTGCCGAAAGCGCCCTCGCTCTACAACCCGATTGCCAACCCGCAGCGCGCCAAGCAGCGCCAGGGTTACGTGCTGCGGCGGATGAGCGAGCTCGGCTACGTTACTGCAGCGCAATATGATGAGGCCCTAAAAGCACCGCTACGGGCAAGGCGGGAAGTAAGCGAATACTCCTTGCATGCGGAATACGCCGCCGAGATGGTGCGCCAGGCGCTGGCCGAGCACTACCCGGAGGATGTGTACACGCGGGGCTTCCGCGTCTATACAACCTTGCGTAAGGCCGATCAGGAAGCCGCCTACGACGCGCTGCGCAGAGGCGCGCTGGATTACGACCGCCGGCAGGGCTACCGCGGGCCCGAAGGATTTTTCGAGCTGCGTCCGAACGCCGGCGAAGACGAGTACGACGACGCTCTGGCCGACCACGCCGATAGCGACGATCTCGCCGCGGCGGTGGTGCTCTCGGTCGACGCCAAGGAAATCGAAGCCGCGCTGCGCACCGGCGAGAAGCTCACGCTCAGCGGCGAAGGGCTGCGCTTCGCGGCGCGCGCGCTCGATCCGAAGACCGCGTCGCAGAAACGCATCCGCCGCGGCTCGATCATCCGCGTGCAGCGCGAAGGCAAAACCTGGCAGATCGCGCAGCTGCCGGAAATCGAGTCCGCGTTCGTCTCGCTCGATCCGCAGGATGGCGCGATCCGCGCGCTGGTCGGCGGCTTCGACTTCGGGCGCAACAAGTTCAACCACGTCACGCAGGCCTGGCGCCAGCCCGGCTCGTCGTTCAAGCCCTTCATCTATTCGGCGGCGCTCGAGAAGGGCTTCACGCCGGCGACCGTGATTCCCGACGAGCCGGTGGTGCTCGAGGCCGAGGAGACTGGCAGCCAGCGCTGGGAGCCGAAGAACTACGATGGCAAGTTCGAAGGCCCGATGCGCCTGCGCACCGCGCTCGCGAAATCGAAGAACATGGTGTCGATCCGCATCCTCGATGCGATCGGCGCCAAGTATGCGCAGGAATACGTGACGCGCTTCGGCTTCGATGCCGAGCGCCACCCGCCTTACCTGACGATGGCGCTCGGCGCGGGCTCGGTCACCATGTGGCAGCTGGCGCGCGCCTACTCGGTATTCGCGAATGGCGGCTACCTGGTCCAGCCGTACTTCATTCACAAGATTGTCGACGACCGCGGCAACGTGCTCGCGCTCGCCGAGGCGCACCGCGCCGGTGACGAAGCCTTGCGCGTGATCGACGCGCGCAACGCTTTCATCATGGACAACATGATGCAGGACGTCACCCGCATCGGCACCGCGGCGCGCGCCGCCCGCCTCGGGCGCAGCGACATCGCCGGCAAAACCGGCACCACCAACGAGTTCGTCGATGCCTGGTTCGCCGGCTACCAACCCGCGCTGGTGGCGATTTCCTGGGTGGGCTTCGACCAGCCCAAGACGCTCGGCAAAAACCAGACCGGTGGCGTGGTGGCGCTGCCGATCTGGGTCTCGTACATGGAAAAGATCCTGAAAGACGTTCCCGAGATGCCGCGCGAAATGCCGCCGGGTATCGTGGTGCTCCCGACCGGGCCCTATCCGTCGGCCGGCGGCGAGAGCCGCCTGGTGCCGGAGTTCTTCTATCGAGAGGCGGTGCCGCCCCCCGAAGTGCTGCATCCGGCGCCGGCCATGGGTGAGCAGCCCCTGCCCGTACCGCAGCCCCAGCCTTTCCAGCCGCCCAATCCCCCCGCCTAGGGGTGTAGCCGCACCGGCTGGCCGCTGTGCGCGGAGACCAGCTTCGATAGCGCCGCGAACAGCTCCGTGCCCTCGCGCGTATCGCGCCACGCCGAGCCGTCCCAGCGAAAGTGAAAGCCGCCGTCGCGCGCCGCCACCCAGATCTCGCGCGCCGCGGCATGCCGGTTGATCACCATGCGCGAGCCGTCCGCGTACTCGATTTCGATCACCCCGCCCGGCTTGAGCTCGACATCAGCGTCGACGCCGCTTTCCTCCAGCGATGCCTCGATGCGCTCGAGCACGCGTTCTGCGGCGGCGGCAAACTCGGTTTCGTCCATGCGTTAACATCGTGATTTTATGCGCTTGCTGCTGATCCTCGCCGCCATGGCGCTGGCCGCAAGCGCTTGCGGGCAGAGGGGCCCGCTTTACTTGCGCGACAACCCGCCGCCCGGCGTCAAACCGGAGAAGCGCGACACCTACAAACCGGTCCCGTACCCGCGTCAGGCACCGGAAGAAAACCAGTAGGGCCATGGCCTTCGCCTACCGCAACGGCATGCTGTGCGCCGAGCAGGCGCCGCTCGATGAGCTTGCGCGGCGCTTCGGCACGCCGTGCTACGTGTATTCGCGCGCGGCGATCGAGTCGGCCTACGCCGAGTTCGTTCGCGCCCTGGCGGGGCGCGACGCGATGCTGTGCTACTCCGTCAAGGCGAATTCGAACCTCGCGGTGCTCGCGCTCCTGGCCGAGCTCGGCGCCGGCTTCGACATCGTCTCGGGCGGCGAACTCGCGCGCGTGCTCGCCGCCGGCGGCACCGCGGGCAAAACCTTCTTTTCGGGCGTCGGCAAGAGCGCGGCGGAGATCGAATTCGCGCTCGCCAAGGGCATCGGCTGCATCAACCTGGAATCCGAAGCCGAGCTCGAGCGCGTGGCGCGCATCGCGCAGCGGTTCGGGCGTAAAGCGCCGGTCGCGCTGCGCGTCAATCCGGACATCGACGCCCGCACGCACCCGTATATATCGACTGGGCTGCGCGAAACCAAGTTCGGCGTCGCCTATGCCGACGCCGAGCGGCTCTACCAGCGCGCCGCGGGCATGGCCGAGCTTGAGGTGGTCGGCATCGGCTGCCATATCGGCTCGCTGCTGAACGATGCAGCGCCCTTCGTCGCTGCGGCACAGCGCCTGGTCGAGCTCGTCGACCGGCTGGAAACGGCTGGCGTGCGCCTGCGGCACATCGATCTCGGCGGTGGCATGGGCATCCGCTACAAGGACGAGGCGCCGCAGCCGATCGAAGCGTTCGTGCGTGGGGCGCTCGCCGCGCTCGGCCAGCGGCCGCATGCGGTGGTGTTCGATCCGGGGCGTTCCATCGTCGGCAATGCCGGCGTTCTCCTGACGCGCGTCGAATATGTAAAGGCCGGGGCGACGCGCAACTTTCTGGTCGTCGATGCGGCAATGAACGATCTGATCCGCGCGCCGCTCTACGGCGCCTGGCACGAGATCCGCACCGTGCGCGAGATGGAAGCCGGCGCGAGCGCCGCTGTTTACGACGTCGTCGGCCCGGTCTGCGAAAGCGCCGATTTCCTGGCGAAGGAACGCCGCCT
>DASWER010000630.1:0-12580 GCA_036394655.1 Burkholderiales bacterium | reverse complement strand
GAGCATCTTGCCGAGCGCCGCCTGATGCGCGGGCTGCGCGTCGTAGAGCGTAGCGATGTGCGCTTTCGGCACGAGCAGGAAATGCACCGGCGCCTGCGGCCGGATGTCGTGGAACGCCATCACCTCGTCGTCGTCGTAGATCTTGTTGGCGGGAATCAGGCCGCGCGCGATCTTGCAAAAAATGCAGTTCGGATCCATGCGGGGATCGGTCACTTTTTCCTCGCCGCTTTCTCGTCGAGCCCGGAAATACCCTCGCGGCGGTGCATCTCCGCCAGCACGTCGGCCGGGCCGAGGCCGTAGCGCGCGAGCACGATCATCGAGTGAAACCACAGGTCAGCCGTCTCGCGCACCAGCGCGAGGCGATCGCCGCTCTTCGCCGCGAGCACGGTCTCGGTCGCCTCCTCGCCGATCTTTTTCAGCATCGCGTCCTCGCCCTTGGCGAAGAGCTGCGCGACGTACGACTTTTCGGCGTCACCGTCCTTGCGCTGGTTGATGGTCGCAGCGATGCGCTCGAGGGTTTCATAAAGACCTGGCTTTATTTCTTGTCTCATTTCTTGTAGATGGCCGAAGGATCCTTCAGCACCGGATCCGTGGTCACCCAGCTCCCATTCTCGAGTTTGCGAAAGAAGCAGCTCTCGCGGCCGGTGTGGCAGGCGATGCCGCCGACCTGCTCGACCTGCAGCAGCACGGCATCGGCATCGCAGTCCAGGCGCAGCTCGCGCACTTTCTGCACATGCCCGGACTGCTCGCCCTTGCGCCACAGCCGCCGGCGCGAGCGCGACCAGTACACCGCCTCGCCCTTCTCTGCGGTCTGCTGGAGCGCCTCGCGATTCATCCAGGCGACGGTCAGCACGCGACCGCTGGCGGCGTCCTGCGCCACGGCAGCGATCAGGCCGTCCTTGTTCCAAGGCACCTCGTCGAGCCAAGCGCTCATTCGCGTACCTCGATGCCTCGGCTGCGTAGGTGCGCCTTGGCCTCGCGAACGGTGAATTCGCCGAAGTGGAAAATGCTCGCCGCGAGTACCGCATCGGCTTTGCCTTCCAGCACGCCTTGCGCGAGGTGCTCGAGGTTGCCGGCGCCGCCCGAAGCGATTACCGGCACGCCGACCGCCTCGGACACCGCGCGCGTCAGCGCCAGATCGAAGCCGTCGCGCGTGCCGTCGCGGTCCATGCTGGTGAGCAGGATCTCGCCCGCACCGGCGCCTTGCATGCGCTTTGCCCAGTCGATGACGTCGATTCCCGTGGCGCGTCGCCCGCCGTGGGTGTAGACCTCCCAGCCGCCGCCGTTACGCTTGGCGTCGATCGCCACCACGATGCATTGGTTGCCGACGATGCCGGAAGCTTCGCGCACCAGGCCCGGATTCTGCACCGCGGCAGTGTTGATCGATACTTTGTCGGCGCCGGCATTGAGCAGCCGGCGAACATCCTCGACCTTGCGCACGCCGCCGCCCACCGTGAGCGGAATGAAGACGCGCGCCGCGACCGCTTCGATGACGTGCAGCAGGATGTCGCGCTCGTCCGAGCTCGCGGTAATGTCCAGGAAGCACAGTTCGTCCGCGCCTTCGCCGTCGTAGCGCGCGGCGATTTCAATGGGGTCGCCGGCGTCGCGCAGGCCGACGAAGTTGACGCCCTTCACCACCCGGCCGGCGGTGACGTCCAAGCAAGGTATGACACGTTTCGCGAGCCCCATCAGGCTTTGCCCAATGCCTTGTCGGCGGCGGCCTGTGCGCTTTTGAGCTCGAGCTTGCCTTCGTAGAGCGCGCGGCCGGCAATCGCGCCGATGATGCCTTCGGGCACCAGCTTGCTGCACACCGCCTGGATGTCCTCGACGCTGTTCAGACCGCCGGAAGCGATGATCGGCGTCTTGGTCGACTGCGCGAGGCGCAGCGTGGCTTCGATATTGATGCCGCTCATCATGCCGTCGCGGCCGATGTCGGTGTAGACCAGCGCCTCGATGCCGTAGTCCTCGTACTTCTTGGCGAGATCGACGACGTCATGGCCGGTGAGCTTGGACCAGCCTTCGACCGCCACCTTGCCGTCCTTGGCGTCGAGCCCGGCGATGATGTGCCCCGGGAACGCGTAGCAGGCATCGGAGAGAAAACCCGGATTCTTCACCGCCGCGGTGCCGATCACGATATAGGTGACGCCGGCGTCGAGGTAGCTCTCGATCGTGTCGAGGTCGCGGATCCCGCCGCCGACCTGGATCGGCACCTGCTCGCCGACCGCGGCGATCATGTCGCGGATCATCTTCTCGTTCTTTGGCCGACCGGCAATGGCGCCGTTCAGATCGACGATGTGCAGCCGGCGCGCGCCCTGCTTCGCCCAATGCCGCGCCATCTCAACCGGGTTGTCGGAAAACACCGTGGCCGTGTTCATGTCGCCCTGCTTCAGGCGCACGCAGCGGCCGTCTTTCAGATCAATCGCGGGGATGATGAGCACTGTTGTGCTCGATGCAGTTCAAGAACGATGCAATCAGGGACGCCAGCGCACGAAGTTGGAGAGGAGTTGCAGGCCGGCGGACTGGCTTTTCTCAGGGTGGAACTGTACCGCAAAAATATTATCCCGGGCCACGGCGCAGGTAAAGGGCACGCCATAGACGCAGGTCGCTGCGGCGAGCGCGCGGTCCGAGGGCGCCGCATAGTAGCTGTGCACGAAATAGAAGCGGCTCTTGTCGCTGATGCCGGCCCAGAGCGCATGTGCGCCTTGCTGCACCACCTCGTTCCAGCCCATGTGCGGGATTTTCAGCCCGGAGAGCTCGAAACGCGGCACGTTACCCTGCAGCACGCCCAATCCGCGGGTATCGCCCTCCGCGCCATGCTCGAACAGCATCTGCAGGCCAAGGCACAGGCCGAGGTAGGGCTTGTCGCGCAGCGCTTCGAGCACCGCTTCGCGCGCCCCGCTTGCCGCCAGGCTGCGCATGCAGTCCGGCAGCGCTCCCTGGCCGGGCACCACGACCCGCTCGGCCGAGCGGATGAGCGCCGGGTCCGCGGTGACCAGCACCTGCGCCTCCGGCGCGACGTGCTCCAGCGCCTTCGAGACCGAGCGCAGATTGCCCATGCCGTAATCCACTACCGCGATGCGCACCGCAGCTCTCTCTAAAGGGAGCCCTTGGTGGAAGGGATCTCGCCCTGCGTGCGCGGATCACGCTCGACCGCCATGCGCAGCGCACGCGCGAAGGCCTTGAACATGGTCTCGCACTGGTGGTGGGCGTTGTCGCCGCGCAGGTTGTCGATGTGCAGCGTCACCTGGGCGTGATTGACGAAGCCCTGGAAGAACTCGTGCACCAGGTCGACGTCGAACTCGCCGATCAGGCCGCGCGTGAATTTCACGTGGTACTCGAGCCCGGGGCGGCCGGAGAAGTCGATCACCGCGCGCGACAAGGCCTCGTCGAGGGGCACGTAGGCATGTCCGAAGCGGCGCACGCCCGCCTTGTCGCCGATGGCGCGCGCGCAGGCCTGGCCGAGCGTGATGCCGATGTCTTCGACCGTGTGGTGCGCGTCGATGTGCAAGTCACCCTTGGCGTCGATCTCGAGATCGAGCATGCCGTGGCGCGCGATCTGGTCGAGCATGTGCTCGAGGAACGGCAGGCCGGTGGCGAGCTTGGCGACGCCGCGACCGTCCAGGTCGAGCTTGACGCGGATCTGGGTTTCCTTGGTGTTGCGGGCGACTTCGGCAGTACGCATGTTCAGAGCGCTTCCTTCAGCGCGTTGAGGAGTATACGGTTTTCGTCCGGCGTGCCGACCGTGATGCGCAGGCAGTTGGCCAGCCCCGGATGCAGGTTGCGCACCAGCACGCCCTGTCGCTTCAGCGCCTCGTAACTGCGGTCGGCGTCGGCGACGCGCAGCAGGAAGAAATTGGCCTCGGAGGGAAATACCGTCACGCCCTTGAATGCCGCGAGCGCCGGTCCGAGCTTCGCGCGTTCGGCGCGGATCAGCGCCGCCTGCGCTTCCAGCGCATCAAGGTGCTCGAGCGCGAAGCCCGCCGCGGCCTGCGTCAGGACGTTCACGTTGTAGACCTGGCGCACCTTGTTCAACTGGTCGATCCATTCCGGCCGGCCGGCGAGATAACCCAGGCGGATGCCGGCGAGGCCGAGCTTGGACACCGTGCGCAGCACCAGCAGGTTGCGAAAGCGCGGCAGGTGATCCATGAAGGTCTTGCCGGCGAACACGTGGTAGGCCTCGTCCAGCACGACGACACCGGGCGCGGCCTCCAGCACACGCAGCACGTCCGCCTGCGGGTAGAGCACGCCGGTGGGATTGTTCGGGTAGGCGAGAAACACGAGCGCCGGCGGCTCCTCGCGCATGCGCGCGATGAAGGCGTCGGCGTCGAAGGAAAAATCCTCGCGCAGCGGCACCGCCACGGCGCGCATGCGCGAGAAGGTGGCGTTCATGCTGTACATCACGAAGGTCGGCGCCGGATACATGAGTGCCGCGCCGGGACGGGCGAGGGCCAGGGTCAGGACCTGGATCAGATCGTCCGAGCCGTTGCCCAGCAGCACTTCCATTCCCGCTGGGACGCGCATCTTGCGCTTGATCAGCTCGCGCAGCGCGCGCGGATTCGGCTCGGGATAGCGGTTCAGCGCCACCCGCGATAGCACCTCGGCCAGTTCGCGCCGCAGCGCCTCGGGCAAGGGATACGGATTCTCCATCGCGTCGAGCTTCACCATGCCGGCGGGTTCCGCCACGTGATAGGCGGACATCGCCAGCACTTCCGGACGCACCAGCTTGTCGGGCGTCATTTACTGAACCTCATTTGCGCCGCGCGCGCGTGCGCGCCGAGACCTTCACCATCAGCGAGTGTCGCAGCGATGCGGCCGAGGCTGTCGGCGGCGGCGCGCGAAACCTCGATCAGGCTGGTGCGCTTCTGGAAGTCATAGACCCCGAGGGGTGAGGAAAAGCGCGCGCTGCCCGAGGTCGGCAGGACATGATTGGGTCCCGCGCAGTAGTCGCCGATCGCCTCCGAGCTCCAGCGGCCGAGGAAGATGGCACCCGCATTGCCGAGCTTGGGCAGCAGGCGGCCGGGCGCCTCCACCAGCAGCTCGAGGTGCTCGGGCGCAATGCGACTTGCCAGGGCGCAGGCTTCGTCCAGATCGCGCGTCAGGATGAGCGCGCCGCGCGCCTTGAGCGACGCTGCGATGACGCGCTTCCTCGGCATTTCCTGCAGGAGAGGCCCGATCGCCGCTTCGACCGCATCGAGATGCGGGCCATCGGGCGACAGCAGCAGCGCCTGCGCGTCTTCGTCGTGCTCTGCCTGCGAGAAGAGATCCATCGCCACCCACTCGGCCGGCGCGCTGCCATCGGAGATGACGAGGATTTCGGAAGGTCCGGCGATCATGTCGATGCCGACTTCGCCGAACACCTGGCGCTTCGCCTCGGCGACATAGGCGTTGCCCGGGCCGACGATCTTGTCCACGCGCGGCACCGAGGGCGTGCCGTAGGCGAGCGCTGCGACGGCCTGCGCGCCGCCGATGCTGATCACGCGATCGACGCCCGCCAGCGCCGCCGCCGTAAGCACGAGCGCGTTCGGATTCGGGCTCACCATGACGAGCTCGCGCACGCCAGCCACCTTTGCCGGCACTGCGTTCATCAGAACGGTGGACGGGTAAGCCGCCTTGCCACCCGGCACATAGATGCCCACACGGTCGAGCGGCGTGATGCGCTGGCCGAGCCGCGTGCCGTCGGCCTCGGTGTATTCCCAGGAAGCCTGCGCCTGCCTTTCGTGAAACACCCGGATCCTGGCCTGCGCCGCGCGCAGCGCCTCGAGCTGCGCTCGCGAAGCGTCAATGCGCGGTTTGAGCTCGAGCTCGGCGACCGAACGCGCGGTCGCCTTGTCCAGGCGCCTTGCGTAGCGCAGCAGCGCCGCATCGCCGCGCGAGCGCACGTCGGCAAGGATGCGCGCGACGATCTTGCGCAGCTTCGCGTCGGCCGCAGCCTCGTAGCGCGTCAGAGCGGCGAGCTTCGCTTCGAAGCCGCGATCGGTCGTCGAGAGTCGTCGCACTTTCATGCGCGCGCCGCCTGCGCAAACGCGTCGATCAAAGGCTGCAGTGCTACGCGCTTGGTCTTGAGCGCGGCCTGGTTGACGATCAGCCGCGCCGAGACCGGCATGATTTCCTCAACGGCGACAAGCCCGTTGTCGCGAAGGGTGCGTCCCGTCGCCACCAGGTCGACGATGGCATCTGCCAGGCCGGTGAGCGGCGCGAGTTCCATCGAGCCGTAGAGCCGGATCAGGTCGACGTGCACGCCCTTGGTCGCAAAGTGCTCGCGCGTGGTGTTCACATACTTGGTCGCCACACGCAGCCGCGCGCCTTGGGCGACCGCCTTCTCGTAGTCGAAGCCTTTGCGCACGGCAACCATCATGCGGCAACGGGCGATGCCGAGGTCGAGCGGCTGGTAGAGACCCTCGCCGCCATGCTCGACCAGCACGTCACGCCCGGCGATGCCGAGGTCTGCGCCGCCGTGCTCCACGTAGGTCGGGGTATCGCTTGCGCGAACCACGATCAACCGCACGTCCCGGCGGTTGGTGGTGAGAACTAGTCGGCGCGAAGTTTCCGGGTCGTGCCTAGGCCGGATGCCGACGCGGGCGAGCAGCGGCGCGGTCTCGTCGAAGATCCGCCCCTTCGACAACGCAATGCTGATGCTCGCCATGTGCCATTCCGCAAACCGTCTAGAAAAGTGCCAGGGGGGCGCATTCTATCGCAGATACAGAGCACTAGCCGATTCTCTCGATGCGCGCGCCGAGCGCGCCGAGCTTGGTCTCGAGCGCCTCGTAGCCGCGGTCGAGGTGATAGATGCGATCGACCACCGTCTCGCCGTCGGCCACCAGCCCCGCGATCACCAGCCCGGCCGAAGCACGCAGATCGGTGGCCATGACGGTTGCGCCCTGCAGGCGCTCGACGCCGCGCACCACCGCGGTATTTCCCTGGATCGAGATGTCGGCACCCAGGCGCTGCAGCTCCAGGGCGTGCATGAAGCGGTTCTCGAAGATCGTTTCGGTGATCATCGCCGTGCCTTCGGCGATGCTCGCGAGCGCCATGAACTGCGCCTGCATGTCGGTAGCAAACCCCGGAAACGGCGCGGTGCGCACGCTCACGGCTTTCGGTCGCCCCGCGGCCTCGATCTCGATCGCGCCGCCGCCGAGGCGGATTTCGGCGCCGGCTTCGCGCAGCTTCTCCAGCGTCGCATCGAGCGCGTCGGGCGCGGCGCCCACCAGCCGCACGCGGCCACCGGTGGCCGCGGCCGCCGCGAGATAGGTGCCGGTCTCGATGCGGTCGGGCATCACGTGGTGCTCCGCGCCACCGAGGGAGCGCACGCCCTCGATGCGGATCACATCGCTGCCAGCGCCCTCGATCTTTGCGCCCATGGCGGTAAGGCAACGGGCAAGGTCGAGCACTTCCGGCTCGCGTGCCGCGTTCTCGAGGAGCGTGGTGCCTTCGGCGAGCGTCGCCGCCATCATCAGGTTCTCGGTGCCGGTGACGGTCACCATGTCCATGACGATGCGCGCACCGTGCAGGCGCTCGGCCGCCGCATGCATGTAGCCGTGCTCCATGGCGATCGTCGCGCCCATCGCTTGCAGTCCTTTGACGTGCTGGTCGACCGGCCGCTGCCCGATGGCACAGCCGCCAGGCAGCGAGACCTTGGCCTGGCCGCAGCGCGCGAGCAGCGGTCCGAGCACCAGCACCGAGGCACGCATCGTCTTCACCAGATCGTAGCCCGCCGTCGGTTCCGTGATGCGCGCGGCGTGCAGCACCATGCGTCCGGCCGACGGCGGCTCGGCGGCGACACCCATCTGGCGCAGGAGCTTCGCCATGGTGCGCACATCCATCAGCAGCGGCACGTTGGCGAGGCGCAGCGGCTCGCCCGTCAGGAGCGCGGCGCACATGATCGGCAGCGCGGCGTTCTTCGCGCCCGAGATGCGCACTTCGCCCTCGAGCGGCACGCCGCCGCGGATGCGCAGCTTATCCACCGGGGCGCCATTCCTCCGGCGTCAGCGTGCGCATCGAGAGCGCGTGGATCTCCTCGCGCATGCGATCGCCGAGCGCCGCATAGACCAGCTGATGGCGCTGCACGCGGTTGCGCCCGGCGAACTGCGCCGAGACGATGAGCGCCTGGAAATGCTGGCCGTCGCCCACGACTTCGACATGCTCGCAGGCGAGCCCGGCCTGGATGCCCTGCTGGATGCTTTCCGGTGTGACCATCAATATCTCATCTTGTAGCCCGATTTCAGCAACGCAAGAGTGACCGAGGATACGGCCAACAGGAAGGCAAAAACTATCGCGAGGCTGGCGAGCGGTGGAAAATCGGAGGCACCGAAGAAGCCGTAGCGGAAGCCATCGACCATGTAGAAGAACGGGTTGGCGTGGGACAGCTGCTGCCAGACCGGCGGCAGGGAATGGATCGAGTAGAACACGCCGGAAAGGAAGCTGAGCGGCAGCACGACGAAGTTCTGGAACGCGGACACCTGGTCGATCTTGTCCGAGACCACGCCGGCGACCAGGCCGAGCGTGCCGAGCAGCGCGGCGCCGAGCAACGCGAAGGCGAGTACCCAAAGCGGCGCCTGCACGCGCAGTTCGACGAACCACACGGTCACGGCGAGCACACAGAGGCCGACCACCAGGCCACGCACTACCGCAGCGACCACATAGGCGGCAAAGAACTCGGCATAGGAGATCGGCGCAATCAGGACGAAGACGATGTTGCCGGTGATCTTCGACTGGATCAGGCTCGAGGAGCTGTTGGCAAAGGCGTTTTGCAGCACGCTCATCATCACCAGCCCCGGCACCAGGAACGCGGTGTAGCGCACGCCTTCGTACACTTCGAGGCGCCCTTCCAGAGCATGGCCGAAGATCACGAGATAAAGAAGCGTCGTCAGCACCGGTGCCGCGATGGTCTGGACGCTCACCTTGAAAAAGCGCAGCAGCTCCTTGTGGCAGAGCGTCAGGAAACGGCTCATGACCCGCGCCCGGTGACCCGCAGAAAAACTTCTTCGAGGTCGGGCGGCGCGAGCTCCATCTCGCGGATGCCGACGCCGGCCTGGCGCAGCCGCGCCAGCGCCTCTTCGAGGTCGCGGTAGCTCGCAAGGCGCAGCCGGAACTGCGCGCCGTCGGCCTCGAGCACGCTGCCCGGCAGGCCGGCGGGCAGAACCTCGCGGTCGAGGTGCAGGCGCAGCTCGACGCCGGAAAAGCTGCCGAGCAGGTTGCGCGTCGTATCGAGCGCCGCGATGCGTCCCTCCTTCAGCATGGCGATGCGGCTGCAGTGCGCCTCGGCCTCCTCGAGGTAATGCGTGGTCAGCACGATGCTGTGGCCGTCGCGATTCATGCGGCGCACGAAGCGCCACAGCCCCTGGCGCAGCTCGACGTCGACGCCCGCGGTGGGCTCGTCGAGCACGATGACCGGGGGCTTGTGCACCAGCGCCTGCGCCACCAGCACGCGGCGCTTCATGCCGCCGGAGAGCGAGCGCATGTTGGCGTCCGCCTTGGCGGTGAGGTCGAGGTGATGCATCACCTCGTCGATCCACGGGTCGTTGCGGCGCAGTCCATAGTAGCCCGACTGCAGCCGCAGGGTCTCGCGCACGGTGAAGAACGGGTCGAACACCAGCTCCTGCGGCACCACGCCGAGCTGCTGCCGCGCGCGCCGATACTCGGTCAGCACGTCGGCGCCCATCACCCGCGCCGTACCGACATCGGCGCGCACCAGGCCGGCGATCACGTTGATGAGAGTGGTCTTGCCGGCGCCGTTCGGCCCGAGCAAGCCGAAGAACTCGCCTTGCTCGACCTCGAGGCTGACGCCGGCGAGCGCGCGCACGCTGCCGTAGCGCTTCTCGACGTCGTGGACTTCTATCGCTTTCAGGAGGTGGGCAGCAGACGGTCCACGCCGTAAAGGCGCGCGATGGTGCGCAGCGACTCGGGCAGGTTGGTGAAGACGAGGGTGCGATCATGCAGCCGCGCCTCGCGCAGCCAGGCGAGCAGCAGCGCGAGCAGGGCCGAATCCATTTCGCTTACCTCGCCGAGGTCAACGGTCTGCACACCTTCGGCGAGATGGCGCTTGCCCTCGTCGAGGAGTGCCGCGGCGTTGCCCAGCGTTACGGCACCGGAGAGCACCAGGCGTGAGCCTTCGCGACGGATCATTTCTTGTCGGCAACCCCGCCCGCGTCGAGGGAGCGGTTCTTGGCGCTCAGGTTCTTCAGCAGGCCGTCGATGCCGGACTCGCGCACCGCGTTATTGAACTCGGTGCGATAGTTCGCCACCAGGCTGACGCCGCCGACCGAGACGTCGTAGACCTTCCATCCGGCGGCGGTCTTCTCCATGCTGTAGTCGATCGGCACCGGCTGCGCGCCGGCCTGCAGCACGCGCACCTGCACCGTCACCTCGGTGTCCGTCGGCTTGGCGCGCAGCGGGCGGAAATCGAACTTCTGCTCGCTGTAGGCGGCGAGTGCGCTCGCGTACGTGCGCACCAGCAGCGTGCGGAACTCTTCGGTGAGGCGCTTTTTCTGCTCGGGATTCGCCTTGTTCCAGCTCTGCCCCATGGCGAGCGCGGTCATCGCGCTGAAATTAAAATGCGGCAGGACTTTGGCATCGATCAGCTGGACCAGCTTGGTGCGGTTGCCGGCCTTGATCTCCTTGTCCTTGGCGATCAGCTCGACCACTTCGAGGGTCACGGTCTTCACGAGCTGATCGGGCGCCGCGTCCTGCGCCGGAACAAGTTGCGCAAAGCCGAGCGCAACCACCGCGGCCAGTGCCTTAACGAGGCTTCTTCTCATCGACATCTTCGGGGTCCTTCTCCCTTGGCGGACGGCCATCGTAGACCAGGCTGCGGCGGCGCTGCAGATAGGCGTCGCGCTGGAATATGTACTTGTCGAGCGCGGCTTCCTCGAGGATGCGGCTCGCATCGAGCAGGTCGGCGCGGGTTTGCGTGAGCCGCAGGCCCACCAGCCCATATTCCAAGTGATACGGCCGTACCTCGGTCAGCGGGTCGGTATAGAGGTCGATTCCCGTGCCGATGCCGTCGCGCACCGTGCTCGAGCCGAGGATCGGCAGCACCAGATACGGCCCGGGCCTGGCGCCCCAGCGGCCGAAGGTCTGGCCGAAATCCTCGTTGTGCTTTTCATATCCCATATCGGTAGCGATGTCATGGATGCCGAGCAGGCCGACAGTGCTATTAAACGCCACACGCGCCCAGTCGCTGACACCGTCTTCAAATTTGCCTTGCAGGAAATTGTTCACGCCGATAAAGACGTCGCCGATGTTGCCGAAGAAGTTGCGCACGCGATCGCGGATTTCGACCGGCACCGCGCGCACGTACCCGCGCGCCACCGGCCGGGCGATCGCCTGATCGACCGTGTCGTTGAAGCGGTAGATGCCGCGGTTCAGCGGCTCGAACGGATCGCGCGGATCGCGCTCGCCGGTGCTCGCGCAGCCGGCGAGCACGCCGATCAGCGCTGCGAGTGCCAGCCGCGGCATCACTTGGCGGGCTCCTTTGCCTCGGGCTTGCCTTCGGCGGCCTTGTTGAACAGGAACTGGCTGATCAGGTTCTCGAGCACCACGGCGGACTGCGTGAGCCGCAGCCGGTCGCCGTTTTTCAGCATCACACCGTCGCCGCCGGCTTCGAGGCCGACGTACTGCTCGCCGAGGATGCCGGAAGTGAGGATCTTGGCCGTAGTGTCGCGCGGGAACTGGTACTCGTAGCCCAGGTTGATGGTGACGATCGCCTCGTAGCTCTCGTTATCGAAGCGGATGTCGGCGACGCGGCCGACCACGACACCCGCGCTTTTCACCGGCGCGCGCGCCTTGAGGCCGCCGATATTGGCGAACTTGGCCTGCACTTGATACACCTGCGAGGTCGAGAAGGAGGCGAGGTTGCCGACTTTGAGCGCGAGAAACAGCAGGCCCGCGATGCCGGCGACCACGAAGACTCCGACCCACAGGTCGATGGCCGAGCGATTCATTGATGGGTGCCTCCGGTGAACATGAGTGCGGTCAGGATAAAGTCGAGCGCGAGGATGGCGAGCGAAGAAGTCACTACGGTGCGTGTGGTGGCGCGCGATACGCCTTCGGCGGTCGGCGGCGCGTCGTAACCTTCGAACACGGCGATCCAGGTCACGGCGATGCCGAACACCACGCTCTTGATGACGCCGTTCAGGATGTCGTTGCGCAGGTCGACCGCGGCCTGCATCTGCGACCAGAAGGCCCCGGCGTCGACGCCGATCAGCTGCACCCCCACGATGTAGCCGCCGAAAATCCCCATCGCCGAAAACAGCGCCGCGAGCAGCGGCATCGAGAGCACGCCGCCCCAGAAGCGCGGCGCCACCACGCGCGCGATGGGATCGACCGCCATCATCTCCATCGCCGAGAGCTGCTCGGTGGCCTTCATCAGCCCGATCTCCGCGGTGATCGCCGAGCCGGCGCGGCTCGCGAACAGCAGGCCCGCCACCACCGGACCGAGCTCGCGCACCAGCGACAGCGCGACCAGCACGCCGAGCGATTCGGAGGCGCCGAAGCGCTGCAGCGTCTCATAGCCCTGCAGCGCGAGCACCATGCCGACGAACAACCCCGACACCAGGATGATGATGAGCGAGAGCACGCCGGC
>DASWER010000629.1:0-6925 GCA_036394655.1 Burkholderiales bacterium | reverse complement strand
GACGCCCTGCGCGATGTCGGGCGACTGCTGGCCGTAGGCGACGAGCACGGTGCAGCTCGAGGCGTCGAAGCCGAGCGCCGCATCGGTGTAGCCGATGCGCTTGATCGTGGCGCGCGCCACCGCGTCGTAGTTCACCCGCGCATTGGTGGTGATCTCGCCGGCGAGCACCACGAGGTTGTCCTTCACCAGCGTCTCGGCGGCGACGCGCGAGGTCTTGTCCTGCTTTAGAATCGCGTCGAGCACCGCGTCGGAGATCTGGTCCGCGACTTTGTCGGGATGGCCCTCGGACACCGATTCGGAAGTGAAAAGAAAATCGCTCATTGCGGACGGGTCTCTTGGAGAAGGCCGCAAGGATACCAAATTTGCATTGCATCCCGACGATCGTCCTGCGCCTCCTTTCGGGCCTGCCGTTGAAGAGCCTCCATTGGTTGGGAAGCGTCCTCGGCTGGATCATGTATGGGACCTCGCCCACCTATCGGCGCCACCTGCGCGAGAACCTCGCCACCGCCCGCTACCACGACGCGCGGCTGCGCCGGCGCGCCATTGCCGCCGCCGGCCAGCTGGTGATGGAGCTGCCGGCGATCTGGTTCCGCGCGCATGACAAGGTGGTGGCGCTGGTGAAGAGCGTCGAAGGCGCCGATACCGCGTTCGCCGCGCAGCGCGCCGGAAAAGCGCTGCTGTTTCTCACCCCGCACATGGGCGCGTTCGAGATCGCGGCGCAATACGCCGCGATGCAGGTGCCGATCACCGTGCTGTATCGCCCGCCGAAAGCGGCTTGGCTCGAGCCGCTGATGCGCGAGGGCCGGGGCCGCGCCAACGTGCGCCTGGTGCCGGCGGACCTGGGCGGCGTGCGCGAAATCTTCCGTGCCCTGAAGCGCGGCGAGGCGGTCGGCTTCCTGCCCGACCAGGTGCCCGGCGTCGGCGAGGGCGAGTGGAGCGAATTCTTCGGCCGGCCGGCATACACGATGACGCTTGCCGCGAAGCTCGCCGAGCGCCAGAACACCGCCTGCTTTCTCGCCTTCGCCAAGCGCCTGCCGCGCGGCGAAGGCTACGCGCTGCATCTGCGGCCGCTCACGGCCACGCGTGCCGGCGAGAGCGCGACGCGGCGCCTGAATCGCGCGCTGGAGGAGCTCATTACGGAATGTCCCGAGCAGTATCTCTGGGGCTACAACCGCTACAAGACGCCGGAAGGGGCGCCACCGCCGCCGGCGTGAGCAGAGTCATTTTCGCCTTGCTGTGGCTCATCCACTGGCTGCCGCTGCGTGCGCTGGCGTGGGTCGGAAACGCGGTCGGCACGCTGCTGTTCTGGCTGATTCCAGAGCGCCGGCGCGTCACCCGCATCAATCTCGCCAAGTGCTTCCCCGGCATGCCCGAGGACCAGCGAGAACGCCTGGCACGCGCGGCGTTCCGCGCCTTCTGCCGCGGCTTCGTCGATCGCACCATATTGTGGTGGGGCTCGCCCGAGCGCATCCGGCGCATGGTCAGGCTCGAAGGCCTCGAGCATCTCGACGCCGCGGGCCCGCGCACCATCGTGCTCGCGCCGCACTTCGCGGGACTCGACGCCGCGGGAATCCGCCTGTCGATGGAGCGCAATCTCTCTTCGCTCTATTCGCACCAGAAGGATCCGCTGTTCGATCGGCTGCTGTTGCGCAGCCGCACGCGCTTTCAGCCGCACATCGTGTCGCGCCAGCAGGGGTTGCGCAAAGTGCTGCGCTGGATCCAGTCCGGGATTCCGTTCTATTACCTGCCGGACCTCGACTTCGGCCGCAAGGGCACGATCTTCGTGCCGTTCTTTGGCGTGCCGGCCGCGACGGCCACCGGTCTCGGGGCTATCGCTCGTTCCACCGGCGCCGCGGTGGTGCCCTGCGTGACGCGCATGCTGCCAGGCGGCGGCTATGTGGCACAGTTCTACCCGGCGTGGCGCGATTACCCGACCGGCGACGATGCGGCCGACGCGCGCCGCATGATGGCGTTCATCGAGGAGCGCGTGCTGGAGATGCCCGAGCAATACCACTGGCTGCACAAGCGCTTCAAGACGCGGCCCGCAGGCGAGGCGAGGTTCTATTGAGAGTCGCGGTGATCGGCGCGGGCCATATGGGCCGCTACCACGCCGAGAAGCTCGCGCGGCTTGCGGGTGTGGATCTCACCGCCGTGGTGGACGCGGACCTCTCGCGTGCCAGTGCGCTCACGAGCAAGCTGGGCGGCGCGCCCTATAGCGATTACCGGCAGGTCTTCGGCAAGGCCGATGCGGCGGTGGTGGCGGTGCCGACCGACCGGCACCACGAGATCGCGCGCGCCTGTCTCGAGCACGGGCTGCACGTGCTGATCGAGAAGCCGATCGCCACCACGCTCGCGCAAGCCGACGAGCTCATCGCCCTCGCGGAGGCGCGCAAGCTCGTGCTGCAGTCGGGGCATGTCGAGCGCTATAACCGCGCTGTCCGCGCGCTGGTCGCCCGCATGGATCGGCCGGTGTTCATCGAGGCCGAGCGCCTCGCCGGGTTCAAGCAGCGCGGCGCCGAGGTCGACGTGGTGCTCGACCTCATGATCCACGACCTCGATCTCGCCTGCGCACTGGCGCGCGCCGAGCCGATCGACGTCAGCGCGTGTGGTTTCCGCGTGCTGACGCGCGACATCGACATCGCCAATGCGCGCATCGAGTTCGCCAACGGCTGCGTCGCCAACCTCTCGGCAAGCCGCGTGAGCCGCGCCGCGGTGCGCAAGCTGCGCGTGTTCCAGCCCGATCTCTACGTATCGGCCGACCTGCAGGCGGGCCGGCTGCGCTACGTGCGCCAGGCGGGCGGCGCGATCGAGGAGACCGAGGAAGCCCACGAAGGCGGCGATGCCCTCGCCGAGCAGGCCGCGGCGTTCGCCGCGGCGGTGGCCGGGCGCCAGCGCGTCGAGCTCGATGGCCGCGAGGGCCGGCGCGCGCTGAATCTCGCCCTGACCGTCGGGCGGCTGGTGCGCGAGCGCCTGCAGCGATTCGAATGAAGCTCCCCTTCACCAAGATGCAGGGCGCGGGCAACGATTTCGTGGTGCTCGATTACACGCGCGAGCCGTTTGGGCTGAGCAGAGAGCAGTTGAGGCGAATTGCAGATCGCCATCTCGGCGTTGGCTGCGACCAGATCCTGGTGGTCGAGCGCCCGCGCGCGGCCGGCGCCGACTTTCGCTACCGCATCTTCAACGCCGACGGCGGTGAAGTGGAGCAGTGCGGCAACGGCGCGCGCTGCTTCGTCAAGTTCGTGCATGCCCATGGGCTGAGCACCAAGCCCGAGATCGCCGTAGAGACGCTGGGCGGCCTGATCCGCCCGCGGCTGGAACAGGATGGAGAGGTCAGCGTCGACATGGGCCGCCCGGTGTACTCCGGCGTCGAGAAACTGGATCTCGATGGCGAGCAAGTGAAGGTCGACCTGGTATCGATGGGTAACCCCCATGCGGTGCAGTTCGTCGCCGACGTGGCCAAGGCGCCGGTCACGACTCAAGGTCCCCGACTCGAGCACCACCCGCGCTTTCGTGCGGGCGTCAACGCCGGCTACGTGCAGGTGCTGGATCGCCATCGCATCGCGCTACGCGTGTGGGAGCGCGGGGCGGGCGAGACGCTGTCGTGCGGCACCGGCGCTTGCGCCGCCGTCGTGGCTGGCGTCGTGCGCAAGCTGATCGGCTCGCCGGTGCAGGTGCAAACCCGCGGCGGAGCGTTGACCATCTCTTGGGCGGGCGGCGACAATGCGGTGATCATGAAAGGCCCGGCCGAAACCGTCTTCGACGGCACGCTGGAAACATAAGAGCCCATGAACGCCGACGATCTCGCCCGCTTCCTGCGCGCCAACCCGCAGTTCTTCGACCAGAACCCCGAGCTCCTCGAATCGATCCACGTGCCGCACCCGTACGGCGGCCGCGCGATTCCGCTCGCAGAACGCCAGACCGTCGCGTTGCGGGAAAAGGTGAAGCAGCTCGAGGGACGCCTTGGCCAGATGCTGCAGTTCGGCGAGGAGAACGACGCCATCAGCGAAAAGGTGCACCGCCTCTCGGTCGCGCTCGCCGGCGCGCGCGACTTTCCGGCGCTCGCGCGCTCGCTCTACTTCCACCTGCGCGAAGACTTTGCCGTGCCGCACGTGGTGCTGCGCGTCTGGGGCAAGGCGGTGCCGGTCGACTTCGAGGAATCCGAGGAAGTCGACGCCAAGCAGCGCGAGCAGGCGGCCACCATGGGCGCGCCGCAATGCGGGCCGGCGCAGGGCAACAGCTTCACTGCCTGGTTCCGCGAGGCCGCTGACCACATCCGCTCCCTCGCGCTGGTGCCGCTCGGCCAGACCACGGTTATCGGCCTGCTCGCGCTCGGCAGCGAAGATGCGAAGCGCTTCTATCCCGAGATGGGCACGCTCTACCTGCGCCGCATCGGCGAGCTCTGCGCGGCTGGTGTCACCGCACGGCTCTGAGGTGGATTCGAAGCTCGCGCACGAATACCTCGATGCGCTGAAGCACCAGCGGCGCCTAGCGCCGGCGACGCTCGCCAACTATGGTCGGGCGATCGACCTGCTGCTGCGCTTGCAGGACGGCAAGCCGATCAGCGCGCTGCAACCGGCCGAGGTGCGCCGCGCCGTCGCCTTGCTGCATTCCAAGGGCCTGTCGCCCCGCAGCCTTGCGCTCACGCTGAGCGCCTGGCGCGGCTGGTTCCACTGGCTCGCGCGCTATCGCGGCTTCCGCGCTAATCCCGTGGTTGGCATTCGGGCGCCGAGGGCCTCGCGTCCGCTACCCAAGGCATTGTCCGTGGAAGCCACGCAACGCCTGCTCGATGTCGAGCAGAGCAGCGCGCCGACGGCGCTGCGCGACCGCGCCATGTTCGAGCTGCTTTATTCATCGGGCCTGCGCCTCGCCGAGCTGGTCGCGCTCGACGTGGCCGATGGCCGCGTCGACCTCAAGCACGGCGAGGTGACGGTGACCGGCAAAGGCGCCAAGACGCGCACCGTGCCGGTCGGCGCCAAGGCGCGCGACGCTTTGCAGGCCTGGCTTGGCGTGCGCGCCGGCCTCGCGGCGCCGGCGGAAAAGGCCCTGTTCGTCGGTGCGCGCGGCAAACGTATATCGCCAGCTGTAGTTGGAGCACGCCTCGCCGCATGGGCGCGCGCCAGCGGCCTGGGCGAGCACGTGCATCCGCACATGCTGCGCCACTCCTTCGCGTCGCACGTCCTGCAGTCGTCGCAGGACCTGCGCGCGGTGCAGGAGATGCTCGGCCACGCCAGCATCTCGACCACCCAGGTCTATACGCATCTCGATTTCCAGGCGCTCGCCAAGGTCTACGACGCGGCGCATCCGCGCGCAAGAAAGAAATGATTCACCTCAAGGCGGGCCGCGAGAAATCGCTGCGCCGCCGCCATCCCTGGATCTTCTCCGGCGCGATCGAGCGCGTCACCGATAACCCGAAAAGCGGCGACACGGTCGAGGTGCGCGACACCTCGGGCAAGACCTGGGCGCGCGCCGCCTTCAGCGCGCATTCGCAGATCCGCGCGCGCGTCTGGACGTTCGATCCGGCGCAAGAGGTCGACGCGGCGTTCTTCCGTAACCGCGTGACGCGCGCGCTCGCCGTGCGCGAGGGCTTGCCCGCCGCCAAGCATGGCAACGCGCTGCGCCTGATCCATGCAGAATCGGATGGTCTGCCGGGCCTGGTCGTCGATCGCTATGCCGATGTGCTGGTGGCGCAGTTTCTCGCCGCGGGCGTCGAGCGCTGGCGCGATCCGATCCTCGACGCGCTCGCCGAGCTCACCGGCTGCGAGGCAATCTACGAGCGCTCCGATGCCGAGACGCGCAAGATGGAGGGCCTCGAGCCGCGCGCCGGCTTCGTGCGCGGCAACCGCGCCGCGTCGCGCTGCCCGATCATCGAATACGGCCTTAATTTCAAAGTGGATGTGGAGCAGGGCCAGAAGACCGGCTTCTTCCTCGATCAGCGCGAGAACCGCCAGCGCGTGCGCGCGCTCGCCGCGGGTCGCGAAGTGCTCGACGGCTTCTGCTATACCGGCGGCTTCGCCATCAACGCGCTCGCCGGCGGCGCGAAACGCGTCCTGGCGATCGAGAGCTCGGCGCCGTCCCTGGAGGTCGCCCGCGAGAACGTGGCGGCGAATGCCGTCGATCCAGCGAAACTGGAATTCGTTGCCGCCGATGTCTTCGCGCACCTGCGCGCGCTGCGCGATCGCGGTGCGCAGTTCGATCTCGCGGTGCTCGATCCGCCGAAGTTCGCGCCGACCGCAGCGCAGGCGAAGAACGCCGCGCGTGCCTACAAGGACATCAACCTGCTCGCGTTCAAGCTGCTGCGGCCGGGCGGTTTGCTCGCCACGTTCTCATGCTCCGGTGGCGTCGACGCAGCGCTTTTCCAGTCGATCGTGGCGGGCGCAGCCCTCGATGCGGGCGCCGAGGCGAAGATCATCGAGCGCTTCGGCGCGGCTGCCGACCATCCGGTGGCGCTGGAATTTCCCGAAGGCGAATACCTGAAGGGCTTGCTGCTTCTGCGTAGTTAGTTCGAGCGGCTCAGGACCTGAAGGGATTCGGCCGGCCGACCAGTTCCTCGAGCTGTGCGATCTCCTGGTTGCTATGCCGCTCGAAGCCGGCGGGCACGATGCGCGCGCCTGTCATCATCATGCGCGCCTGGTGGTTTTCCGCCGCCACCGCCACGCTCTCCATCATTCTGCCGCTCGGCGCGGTGAGGATCTCGGTGGCGCCGAAGCAGGTGCAGGCATAGGTGACATCGCGCCCCACTTCGAGATAGACGCCGGTGCCGCGGATGCCGATGGTCGCGGTGGGGGTGATGATCGAGCGGCGCATGCCGCGCGCGAAGGTCGCGCCGATCGCGCCGGTCAGCAGGCGCAGCAGGTCGACGACCGGCTCGCGCATGCGCGACGCCTCGAGGCGCAGCGTGCTGTTCGGGCGCATGAAGAAGGCATCG
>DASWER010000628.1:0-5835 GCA_036394655.1 Burkholderiales bacterium | reverse complement strand
GGGCGCTCGGGCCGCTCGGCGCGGTCCTGGCGCGCGAGGCGTTCATGGCGCTCGGCGCGCATCGCGTCGCCCACCTTGATGCCCATGCTGTGGGCGATCTGGCCCCAGCCTTTGCCTTCGGCGCGCAGCGCGAGAACGCCCGGGTGCTGCGCGTCGCCGATCAGCGCAGCACGCAGCTGCTCAGCAGTCGGCTGGGTGATGCCCTGTTCTCTGAGCCTGGCATCGGCCAGCGCCAGCGCGATATCGACGTTGCCGTTGCCCATCTTGCCGGTCGGCGGCGTGAACGTGGTGCCCGAGATTTTGAACTCGGTGCCTTCGCGCAAACTGCTCACCAGCACTTTGGCGTTCGCCTCGGAACCGGCGAGCCGTGTATAGCGTTCACCCTCTTGCGCCAGCGCGAGCTGCACGCCCGCGAACCAGCCCGTCGCCAACATCACGAGCGCGACGAACGTCGCAATCCAGCGTTTCTTCATCATGGGAACCTCCGCGACTAATTTGTCAGGAGGATCCTAAACGCGAAGCGCGCCGGGCCTAAGGCGGTAGGTCACGCGAGGCGTGGTCCTACCGGACTAAGGCCGCATCACTTTCTCGTGTCACTTGAGTTGCGAGCTGTCGGTCAGCGAGCGCAGAAACGCGACCACGTTTTCTCTCTCACGCGGCGTGAGGTCGGCACGATGTCGCGCCGCCTCGCTCAGCGTGGCGATGCTGCCGTCGTGCATATACGGCGCGGTGAGCGCGACGTTGCGCAAGGCGGGCACCCGGAAGCCGCCGACGTTTGCACCATCGGAAAACTGCGGTCCGGCGTGGCATGCAATGCACTCCCCCTTGCCGACGAAGAGCTGCAGGCCGCGCAGTGCAGCGAGCGGATAGCGCGCCATCGCGGCGGCATCGCTCCGCTCGAGCGCGTCGCGAAAATCGTCGAATGGCGTGCGGCCGGTGATCAGCGTTTCCTGGTAGGCGGCGAGCGCCTTGCCCACGTCCGCCAGCAGCGCCTCATCGTCCGCCGGCGGCGGCGCATCGAACGATTTTCCATAGTCGGCCGCGAGCTGCCTCCGGACGAACGAGGCGACATGCGCAGCCGACGAGCCCATCTCCCGAGGCTCTAGCAGCGGCCGGATGCTCTGCGACCAGAGATTCTCCCGCACGCCGTCCCAGCCGTAACGGCGATAGAAGGCGACGTTGAGGAGTGTTGGCGTGTTGCGTTCCACTTGCTCGAGACCGAACGCGCGCGGCCTCGCGTCCTGGAAGGCGCGGAACGGCGCGTGGCAGGTCGCGCAGAGCACCGACCCCGTGCCCGAAAGCCGCGGCTCGAAGAACAAGCGCTCGCCGAAGGCGATGGCTTCGCGCTTGCCGGAGACGCGGTTGCGCGGATCGCGCGGCATCTGCGGCGGCCAGGGGCCGAGCGACAGGATGCGCACCTTCTCCAGTTCCGAGAACACGAGCGAGGCTGGTCCTGCGGCGTGCGCCTGCACGGCGATGCACAGCACAAGGGGCACGAGCCACGCGGGCATATGGTGTATTGTCCAAGAAAAAATGGACGTCACACCGCCTCGCTCGCTCACGGACTTGTTCACCGGCTTTCTCGCCATCGGCGCGCGCTCGTTCGGTGGCGTGATGCCGTGGGCGCATCGCACGATGGTCGAGGAGCGCCGCTGGCTCACGCAGGCCGACTTCGCCGAGACCATCGGCCTGTGCCAGTTCCTGCCGGGACCGAATATCGGCAACGCCTCGATCGTGCTCGGCAAGCGCTGGTTCGGCGTCACGGGAGCGATCGTCGCGTTCCTCGGCCTGATGGCGCTGCCTTTCATCTGGGTGATGGCGCTCGGCGTGCTGTATCTGGAGTGGGCTTCCGACCCCACCGTTCGTGCGGTGGTCACCGGAGTCGGCGCGACCGGCGCGGGACTCTTCATGGGCACCGCGATCAAGCTCGGCCGCGCCATCGTGCGCCGGCCGGCGGCGCTGGTGCTGGTGGCCTCCTGCTTTCTCGCGGTGGGCGTTGGGCGCTACTCCATGCTGATCGTGCTGCCGATATCGGCGGCGATCGGCGTGTTCTTCGCGCGACGCGGCTGGCTGTGATCCTTCTCGATCTCGCGGTCACCTTCGGCGTGCTCTCGCTCATCGCCTTCGGCGGCATGCCGGCGGTGATGCCGGAGATGCAGCGCCTTGTCGTCGAAGTGAAAGCCTGGACCACCGAGGCGGAGTTCATCCAGCTATTCGCCATCGCGCAGGCCGCGCCAGGTCCCAATGTGCTGATCGTCAGCCTCATCGGCTGGAAAGCGGCAGGCCTTCTCGGCGCCATCGTGGCGCTGCTCGCCGTGTGCGGACCGGCCGCGGTGGTCTCCTGGTGGGTCGCCGGCCTCTGGGAGCGCTTCAAGGACTCGCCGTGGCGCATCGCCATCCAGAAGGCGATCGCGCCGCTGGTCGTCGGCCTGACGCTCTCCGGCGGCTACGTGCTGTGCACGCCCTCGACGCCCGACTGGCGGCTGTGGGCCATCGCCGCCGCGAGCGCCACCGCGTTCCTCACGCTGAAGATCAATCCGCTGTGGATCCTCGCCGTAGGCGGCACGGTCGGCGGAGCATTGCTGGGCGGCTAGAATCAAGCGATGAACGGGACATTGCTCATGCGCGGCAAGCACGTCCTCACGGATCCGCGCAAGAAGGAAAAAGGCGTGCTGCGCGATAGCGCGATCGCCATCGAGGATGGGCGCATCGTCGCGGTCGGCGGTTTTTCCGAGCTCGGGAAAAAGTACAGCGGCGCACGCGTGCTGGGCGACGGCAAGCAGCTCCTGATGCCGGGCCTGGTCGATGCGCACAGCCACGGCCGCGGCATGTCGCCGATCCAGAAGGGCGTGAAGAACGATTTCCTCGAGAACGCGCTCTTCGACTGGGCCTACATGCATGCGCTGCCGGCGGAGTTGTGCGCCGGCATGACGGCCTATCACCACATCCGCAGCGGCTGCACGCTGCTGCACCACAACGGCTTCGACGACGACGGGCCGGTGGGCCGCAGCCGCGCCCATGCGGCGATCAAGGTTTACCTCGACTCGGGCATCCGGCTCGCCTTTTCACCCGGCGTGCGGGATGAGTCCAAGCTTGCGCTCGATGAGTTCGCGTTCTTCGAGACGCTGCCGGCGGATCTGCGCGAATGGGCCAAGCCGCGCGTGCAATATGACAAGGCCGAGATCGAGGCGAATTACTTCGCGCTCTTCGCCGAGCTGCATTCCAGGTACGACGGCGGCGACACGCGCATCCTGCTGTCGCCGTCCTGGGCGCACGGCCTGACGGAGAAATTTGCCAGGCGCATCGTCGACACGGCGGCGGGCAAGACGCGGATCCACATGCATACGCTGCAGTCGCCGGTGCAGAAGGCTTACGGCCTGCGCCGGCACGGCAAGCCGACGCTGCAATGGCTGGACGAGGTCGGCCTGGTGGCGAAGAACGTCACATACGGGCACGCCATCCACGTCACCCAGGCGGACATCGAGCTGATGGGCCGGCGCGGCGCGTCGGTCACCAACCATCCGAGCTGCAACTTCATCATGCGTAACGGCATCACCCCGGTGATGCAGATGCGCAAGGCCGGCGTCACGGTCGCGATGGGCCTGGACGACAAGACCGTCAACGACGACGAGGACGCGGTGATGGAGCTGCGCATGATGCACAAGGTGCATCGCCTTGCCACCTACGAGCTCACCGAGGCGCCGATGGATGCCTACGAGGCGTTCGAGATCGCGACGCTGAACGGCGCGCGTGTCTGCGGCTTCGACGGTGTGACCGGGACGCTCGCGCCCGGCATGAAGGCCGACGCGGTGCTGGTCGATCTCGAGCGCGTGGAAAATGAGCCCTGGCTCGACCCGCGCTCCGATATCGTCGAAGCCTTCGTGCAGCGCGCGATGGGCAGCGATGTCGATACCGTCGTCATCGGCGGGAAGCTCGCCATGCTGGAGGGCAAGCTGCAGATGCTCGACGTGGATGCGCTATTCCGCGAAGTGCGCGAGTTCTGCTCGAAGGGACTGCCGGAAGAGCACCGCAAACGTGCAGACATGCTCGCGCGCATCAAGCCGTATGCACAGAAATGGTACAAGGGCTGGGACTCACCGATGGTGAACGAGCCGTTCTACCGCGTGAACAGCCGCATTTAAAATCAGCTTCTTTAGGGGGATGCAAATGATTCGCTCGCTTTTCCTGGCGGTGCTCTTTTCGGGGACCGCATTGGCGCAACAACCGATCCGCACCGGGATCGACGCGACCTTCGCGCCGCACGCCATGCCCAAGCCCGGCGGTGGGCTCGAAGGCTTCAACATCGACCTCGCCAACGATCTCGCGCGCCGCATGGGGCGTCCGATCACCATCGACGGCACCGAGTTCTCGGCGCTGATCCCCGGCATGAACGCGAAGAAGTACGACTTCCTGATCGCGCCCACCACCGTGACGCCCGAGCGCGCGAAGGCGATGCTGTTCTCCGAGGGCTACATGGAGACGGACTACATGTTCCTGCAAAAGAAGGCCGACAAGGACATCAAGGGCCTCCAGGACCTGAAGGGCAAGACCATCACCGTGAACAAGGGCTCGGCCTACGAGACCTGGACCAAGGCCAACGCCGACAAGTACGGCTTCAAATACGACGTCTACGGCACCAACGCCGATGCGGTGCAGGCGGTGCTTTCCGGCCGCGCCGACGCCAACATGGCTGGCCATACCGTAGTGCTCTGGGCGGCGAAGCAGAACCCGGCGGTCAAGGCCACCTATACCTACAAGACGGGCCTGGTGTGGGCGATGCCGTTCCGGCTCGACGACAAGGAGGGCCGCGCGCAGGTCAACATGGTGCTGAAGTGCATGAAGCTCGATGGCACCGTCGCGCGCCTGCACGAGAAGTGGTTCGGCATCAAGCCGGAGAAGGATTCCTGGGTCTACAAGGTGGCGCCGGGGCACGGCGTACCGGGCATGGAAGGCTACGACCCGGGCCCGTACACGCCGAAGTGCAGCTAAGGAAATCCATCAGTCGTCCCCGGAAATCCATCAGTCGTCCCCGCGAAGGCGGGGACCCATTTAGCTTTTCTACTTTCTAAAACGACGAATCAGGGTTTCTCCAAGCACATCGCCATCCTCGAAGTCATAGCGCTCCACAAGTCCTTCGGCACCCTCGAGGTGCTGAAGGGCATCGACCTCGCTGTCGCCCAAGGCGAGCTGGTCTTCATCATCGGGCCTTCGGGCTCGGGCAAGTCGACGCTGCTGCGCTGCTGCAACCGGCTGGAAGAGCCCACCAGCGGCTCGGTGGTGGTCGACGGCACCGACATCACGCGCACCGAAGTCGACATCAACCAGGTGCGCCAGAAGATCGGCATGGTGTTCCAGTCGTTCAACCTCTATCCGCACATGAACGCGCTCGGCAATGTCACGCTGGCATTGCGCAAGGTGCAGGGCCTGGAGCGTGCCCAGGCGGAGGCGAAAGGCATGGCGGCGCTCACCCGGGTGGGGCTGGCGGAAAAGGCCAAGGCGTGGCCGAACGAGCTTTCGGGCGGCCAGCAGCAGCGCGTGGCGATCGCAAGGGCGTTGGCGCTCGAGCCGAGAATTCTCCTGTTCGATGAACCGACCAGCGCGCTCGACCCGGAGCTTGTCGGCAGCGTGCTCAAGGTGATGCGCGAACTGCGCGAGTCGGGGATGACCATGGTGGTGGTCAGCCACGAGATGGAGTTCGCGCGTGCCGCGGCGGACCGCGTGGTGTTCATGGACGGCGGCGTGATCCTGGAGCAGGGCAAGCCGGAACAGATCTTCTCGCGCCCCAAGCACGCCCGTACCGGCGAGTTCGTCGCCCGCATCGCCAGCCACCACTAG
>DASWER010000627.1:0-5826 GCA_036394655.1 Burkholderiales bacterium | reverse complement strand
TAGCTCGATTCGACCTGCATCGAGACGCGCTTGCCGATGAAGTCCGAGAGCATTTCGAGCGAAGGCGCCTCCTCCTCGAGGAAGCGGTCGATCACGCTCTGCGAGGCGAGGATGCGGAATTCGCGCGCCTCGTTGAAGGCGCGCGCCTCGCGCAGGATCTCGCGCAGGATCTCGTAGCAGATGGTGTCGGCGGTCTTCACCTCGCCGCGGCCGCCGCAGGTCGGGCAGGGCTCGCACAGCACGTGCGCCAGCGACTCGCGCGTGCGCTTGCGCGTCATCTCGACCAGTCCCAGGGCGGTGAAGCCGTTCACCGTGATGCGCGTGCGGTCGCGCGCCAGGGCGCGCTTGAACTCTTCGAGCACCGCGTTGCGGTGCTCCTGGTTCGACATGTCGATGAAGTCGAGCGCGATGATGCCGCCGAGGTTGCGCAGCCGGAGCTGCCGCGCGATCGCCTGGGCGGCCTCGAGATTCGTTTTGAAAATGGTGTCGTCGAAGTTGCGGCTGCCGACGAAGCCACCGGTATTCACATCGATCGTGGTCATCGCCTCGGTCTGGTCGATGATCAGGGTGCCGCCGGACTTGAGCTCGACGCGGCGCGACAGCGCCTTTTCGATCTCCTCCTCGACGTTGTAGAGCTCGAACAGCGGCCGCTCGCCGGTGTAATGCTCGATCTTGCGCACCAGCTGCGGCATGTAGCCCTGCGCGAACGCGGCGAGCTTCTGGTAGTTCTCGCGCGAGTCGACCAGCACGCGCGCGGTGTCGGTGCCGACCATGTCGCGCAGCACGCGCTGCGCCAGGGACAAATCCTGATACAGCAGTTGCGGCGGCTGCGCGCCGAGCGAACGTTCACGGATTGCGCTCCACAGGTGGCGCAGATAGGCGAGATCGCTCGCGAGCTCCGCCTCGGCGGCATCTTCCGCGAGGGTGCGTACGATGAAGCCGCCTTTCTCATCGGCGGGCAACAGCTCCTTCAGCCGGTCGCGTAGCTGCGCGCGGCCGTTCTCGTCCTCGATGCGCTGCGAGATGCCGATGTGCGGATCCGCATTGAAGGACAAGGCGGGCAGGTAGACCAGCAGGCGCCCGGCGATCGAGACCTGGGTCGACAGGCGTGCGCCCTTCGAGCCGATCGGATCCTTCAGCACCTGCACCAGGCGCGGCTCGCCTTCGGCAAGGATCTTCTCGATCGGTTTTCCAGGCTCGCGGTTTTCCCAGATGTCGGCGACATGCAGGAAGGCGGCGCGCTCGAGGCCGATCTCGATGAAGGCCGATTGCATGCCCGGCAGCACGCGCGCCACGCGTCCCATGTAGATGTTGCCGACCAGGCCGCGGCCGCTCGAGCGCTCGATCAGCAGCTCCTGCACCACGCCGGCGGCGACCACGGCGACGCGCGTCTCGCGCGGCGTGACGTTGATGAGGATTTCCTCGCTCATCTCCGGCTGCGCTTAGCGCCGCTGCGCCAGGCGCTCGAAGAGCTCGGCGGTCTCGTAGAGCGGCAGGCCCATGACGCCGGAGTAGCTGCCGCGCAGCTCGATGACGAAGCGCGCGGCGCGACCCTGGATGGCGTAGGCGCCGGCCTTGTCGTCGCCTTCACCGGTGGCGACGTACTGTTCGATCTCCCGGGCGCTGAGCTTCTTGAAGCGCACCTCCGAGCGCGACAGCGCGCTCTCGATCCATTCGTCCTGCTTGAGCGCCACGGCGGTGAGCACCTCGTGGCTGCGGCCCGAGAGGGCCTCGAGCATCTCGACTGCCTGGCGCCGGTCGAGCGGCTTCTCGAAGATCTTGCCGTCGAGCGAGACCGTGGTATCGGCGGCGAGCACCGGCGCGAACGGCAGGTTGCGCTGCTGCATGCGCCGCCAGCCGGCCTCGGCCTTGGCGCGCGCCATGCGCTCGACGTACACGTCGGGCTTCTCCTCCGGCATGGAAATCTCGTCGACGTCCGGCCCCTCGCCGGGCCGCGCGCGGAACAGCAGCAGGTGGAAGCGCACGCCGATCTGCGACAGGAGCTCGCGCCGCCGCGGGCTGCGCGAGGCGAGGTAGATGCCGCGTTCTACGGGGCCAGGCATGGGCCCGATTCTATTCGCGATGGTAGGGATGGCCGATAAGGAGAGTCGCAGCGCGATAGATCTGCTCGAGCAGGATGACCTGCGCCAGCGCATGGGGCAGCGTCATGGCGGACAGCCCGAGCACCAGGTCCGCGTCGCTCCTGGTTGCGGCGGACAGGCCGTCGGCGCCACCGACGACGAAAGCTGCGGGTCTGGCCAGCAGCTTCGCGAACTGCGCCGTGGTGAGCTGGCGCCCGCGCTCGTCCAGCGCGATGAGGCGCGCACCCTTCTGGAGCGTGGTGCGCAAGCGACTCTCGTCCTTCATCGCGACGCGCTCGACTTCATAGCCCTTCGGCATGCGCCGCGCGTAGTCGGCGCATGCCGCCTCCGCCCAGGCGGGCAGCCTAGCGCTTACGGCGAGGAGGCGAAGCCTTGCCACGTGCGCGCCTTTTCGCCGCCGGCTTCTTCGCCGCGGGCTTTTTCTTCGCTGCGGGCTTCTTCTTCGCCGCCCGTGCGGCAGGTGTCGTCACGGTGACCGACTTGCCGCCCCAGACTTCCTCGAGGTTGTAGAAGTCGCGCACCGTGGGATGCATGATGTGCACGACGACGTCGCCCAGGTCGACCAGCACCCATTCGCCGTTCGCCTCGCCCTCGACGCCGTAGACGCGCGCGCCGCTCTCGCGCACCTTCCTCTGCACGTTGTCGGCGAGCGCCTTGACCTGTCGCGTGGAGTCACCGCTCGCGATCACCACGCGCTCGAACATCGAGGGCATGCGCGCCGTGTTGTAGACCAGGATGTCCCGGCCCTTGATGTCTTCGAGCGCATCGACCACAAGGCGCTGCTTCTCGCGGAGGTCCATTAGCGGTAGAGCCTGTTCTCGGTGATGTAGTGGGCGACCGCCGCGGGCACCAGGCCGGCGAGGTTCTCGCCGCGCGCCGCCCGCGCCCGGATGTCGCTGCCCGAGATCGCGAGCGGCGACATCGGCACCACGATGGCCTGGGCGCTGTCGACGCTGTAACCCGGGCGCGTGACTACCGCGAGGCGCGCGAGGCGCTTCACTTCGCCCGGCCGGTGCCAGCGATTGAAATTCGCGTACTGGTCGGCGCCGAGCAGGAGATACAGCTCGTCGTCCGGGCGTTCGGCGCGCAGCGCGGTGAGCGTATCGACGGTATAGGGTGATGCGCCCGGCGCGAGCTCGCGCGAGTCGATCTCGAAATCCTCCTGGTCTTTCACCGCCAGCGAGAGCATCGCCAGCCGGTCGAACAGGCTCGCGACCGGCGCCTTGCGATAGCCCGGCTTGCCCGTGGGGATCCACAGCACTTTCGCCAGGCCGAGGCTCTGCATCGCGGTCTTCGCGATGGCGAGATGCGCGTTGTGCACCGGATCGAAAGTGCCGCCGAGAATCCCTAACTTCAGGTGCGGACCTCGCCGTGACCCAGCACCACGAATTTCTGGGTGGTGAGGCCTTCCAGGCCGACCGGGCCGCGCGCGTGCAGCTTGTCCGTGGAGATGCCGATCTCGGCGCCCAGGCCGTATTCGTAGCCGTCGGCGAAGCGCGTCGAGGCGTTCCACATCACCGAGCTCGAGTCGACTTCGCGCAGGAAGCGCTCGGCGCGCACCGCGTCGCGCGTGACGATGGCGTCGGTGTGCTGCGAGCCGTACTTGGCGATGTGCGCGATCGCCTCGTCGAGGTCTTTCACCACGCGGATCGAAACCACCGGCGCGAGCCACTCGGTGTAGAAATCGCCGTCGGTCGCCGCCTTGGCAGCGGGGATCCACTTGCGCGCGGCGGCATCGGCGCGCATCTCCACGTTCTTGTCCGTAAAGATCGAGGCAATGCGCGGCAGCACCACCGGCGCGATGGCCTCGGCGACGAGCAGCGTCTCCATGGTGTTGCAGGTGCCATAGCGCTGGGTCTTCGCGTTGTCGGCGATGCGCACCGCCATCTCGGCGTCGGCGGCGTCGTCGACATAGACGTGGCATACGCCGTCGAGGTGCTTGATCATCGGAATGCGCGCCTCGCGCGAGAGGCGCTCGATCAGCTCTTTGCCGCCGCGCGGCACCAGGATGTCCACGTATTGCGTCAGGCGGATGAGCTCGCCCACCGCCGTGCGATCGGCAATGCCGATGAGCTGCACTGCGGCCTCGGGCAGGCCGGCGCTTTTCAGCCCGGCGCGCACGCATGCAGCGATGGCGCGATTGGACTCGAGCGCCTCGGAGCCGCCGCGCAGGATGCAGGCGTTGCCCGACTTCACGCAAAGCGCCGCCGCATCGGCGGTCACGTTCGGGCGCGACTCGTAGATGATGCCCACGACGCCGAGCGGCACGCGCATGCGCGCGACCTCGATGCCGCTGGGCCGTTTGATCCGTTCGCTGATCGAGCCCACTGGATCCGGCAGCTTCGCGACCTCCTCGACACCGGCGGCCATCTGCTCGATCAGTTCCGGCGTGAGCGTCAGCCGGTCGATGAACGCGCAATCGCAGCCGTCGGCCTTGGCCTGCGCGACGTCGCCGCGATTGGCCTCGAGGATCGTCTCGGCGCCGGCGCGGATTTGCGCCGCCATGGCGGCGAGCGCCTGGTTCTTGGTCCCGGTCTTGGCGCGCGCCAGCTCGCGCGCCGCGGTGCGCGCCGCCGCGCCGAGCTCGCGTACTGCCGCAGCTACGTCAACCTTTTGATCCACCGGCCAATTTTAGCCCAAGGCGCAGGAACGCCTGCCATGCGTCGCCAATCCCCACGCCCTTGATCGCGCGATCGATCGCCGCGGCTTGCGAGATGGCCTCGTCGATTCGCTTGGGCTCGAAGCGCCGCGCCGCACCTTCGACCGCGCGGCGTAGCGAGCGGTTGAAGATGCGCTCGGCATTACCCTCCTGCAGGGCGAAGAGGGCGCTCGAGATGACGAACAGCACGAAGGTCGGCTGCTCGCCCTCGGCGCGCAAGCCTTCGATGACGCGCACATAGCGCGCGAGATCACCGCAGACCAGCGCGTCCGCGGCGTCGTACGGGTCGTAGCGCGCGACGCTCGCGACCGCCTCCTGCACCGTTTCGAGCGTCAGCTCGCCTTCCGGCGCGAGCAGCGCGAGCTTCTGCAGCTCCTGGTGCGCCGCGAGGAGGTTGCCTTCGACGCGCTCGACGATGAACTCGATCACCTCGCGCGAGGCGCGCTGCTTCTGGCGCGCAAGGCGCTCGGCGATCCACGCCGGCAGGCGCGCGCGGTCAAGCGGCCAGACATCGACCACCGCACCGAGGCGCGAGAGCGCGTTGAACCACGCCGCGCCCTGTCCCGTGCGATCGAGCCGCGGCAGCGACACGAGCAGCAGCTGGTCGCTTGCCGGGCGCTCGCAATAGGCGGCGATTGCGGTGCTGCCCTGCGGCCCGGGCTTGCCGGTGGCCAGGCGCAGATCGACGATTTTCTTGGTGGCAAACAGCGACAGGCTGCCGGTGGCATGCGTGAACTCGCTCCAGTCGAAGCTGCGGCCGGGCTCGAGCACCTCGCGCTCGCTGTAGCCGGCGCGGCGCGCCGCCGCGCGCACCGCGTCCGCCGCTTCCATCGCGACCAGCGGCTCGTCGCCGTGGATCACGTACGCGGGCAGCAGCGATTTCTTGAGCTGGGCGTCGAGCTCGCCCGAGCGCAGCTGCATCTACTGCACCTTGGGTTTCGGCGGCTCGGCGGAAGAGAGCCGGCGCAGCACCTGCTGCACCATGTCGCTCTGCATGTCGCGGAACAGCAGCTGCTCTTCGGCTTCCTTCGCCAGGATCTCGGCGTCGTTGTAGGTGACGTCGCG
>DASWER010000626.1:0-7641 GCA_036394655.1 Burkholderiales bacterium | reverse complement strand
GCTTCGAAGCTGCGGAAGTAGCCGCACAGGTTCGGCCGGCCGAACTCGTTATTGAACGAGGCGGCGCCGATCGGTCCCTCGAGCATGATCTCGAGCGCGGAGGCGATGCGCTCGGGCTTGCCCGGCGAGGCGCCTTCCCACGGCTGCTCGTGTCCCGGGATACGCAGGTTGGACACGGAGTAGCCGACCAGCCCCGCCTTCGGCTTCGCGCCCCGCCCGGTCGCCCCCTCGTCGCGGAGCTCGCCGCCCGCGCCGGTCGATGCTCCCGGAAAAGGCGAGATCGCGGTCGGGTGATTGTGCGTCTCGACCTTCATCACGGTGTGCACCGCGGCGGGATGGCGCGCGTAGCTGCCATCGCGGCGCGGATGGAAGCGCTGGGCGTCGCGCCCCTCCATGATCGCCGCGTTGTCGGAGTAGGCGACGACGGTGCCCTGCGGCGCGACCGCGTGGGTGTGCCGGATCATCGCGAAGAGCGACTGCGGCTGCTTCTCGCCGTCGACGATCCACTCGGCGTTGAAGATCTTGTGGCGGCAATGCTCGGAGTTCGCCTGGGCGAACATGGTGAGCTCGGCGTCGGTCGGATCGCGGCCGATGGCGCGATAGGCGCGCTCGAGGTATTCGATCTCATCCTCGCTCAGGGCAAGGCCGAGCTCGGCGTTTGCTGCCCGCAATGTCGATAAGGGCACATGGCGCAGCGGTCGCGGCGGCACGTGCTCGAAGAGCTTCGCCGCCTCGTCGAAGGAGCCGAGCACGGTTTCGGTCATGCGGTCGTGCAGCCGTGCGGCGATGCCGGGCTTCGAAGAGTCGACGTAAAAGGCGGTGCCGCGCTCGATGCGCTTCACCGCCGACAGGCCGCAGTTGCGTGCAATGTCGGTGGCCTTGGACGACCAGGGCGAAAGGGTGCCCAGGCGCGGCACTACGAGGTAGACGCTGCCGCCCGCGCGGGGGGCCGGGTCACCATAGGCCAGCAGCCGCTCGAGCAGCGCGCGCTCCCTGGCGGCGAGCTCGCTTTCCAGCTCTGTGAAATGCCAGTACTCGGCGCCGACGGCACGCACCGCCGGATCGATCTTCTGCAGTGCGGCGACCAGCTTGGCGAGGCGGAACTCCGAAGCCGCACGCGGCCCGCGGAGCTGGAGGATGTGGGGCACTAGTTGCGGACCTGCGGCTCCTTCACGGTGCCCCCGAGAAGCAGCGTCCCGCGCAGCACCTGCGCCGCGGTCTTCATGTCGGCCACGATGCGGCCCGAGAGCGCGCCGTTCTGCGCGATGTCGGCGCTCGCGCCCGCGTTGAGCGCGCCGGCGCCGATGGTGACGTCCCTCAGGCTGACCGCACCGCGATCGTAGGTCGCCCGGCCGTTCATCTCGACGAACTGGGTGCTGCCGGCGTATTGCTTGCCGCTGCTCTGGATGGCGCGCACCAGATCGAAGCTGCCGAGCGTGCCTTTGCTCACGGTGAAGGTGCCGTCGATGCGGCTCGCCGCCGCGAGCGCGCCGGCGTCCGGCCCGTTCATCGAGAACCTGCCGGTGCCCTCGGCGTTTCCGGACGAGAGCAGTGTCGGCGCAAACACGGCGGCATTGATGTTGCGCACCGTGACCACGCCCTCGACGCTCCAGCTTCCCGACCAGCGCACGTTCGCCGTGCCGGAGATGGCGCCGCCGAAGATGGCACCGGCCCACTCCGTGATCGTCATGCCGCGCGGCGTGGCGCTGCCTCTCATGGCGAAGTTGCTGAGCACCACCTGCGGCGCGATCGGCAGCGGGAAACCGGCGGCGTGGACGTCGAAGTCGACGCCGTCCTCCTTGGCGATGATTTTCGCCAGCAGCCCGTCGGGGCCGCGCACGATGGCGTTGCGCATTGCGCCCTTGGCATCGAGCCTGACCTCCGCCTGCAGGCTCTTCGGCAGCGTCGCGGATCCCGGCAGATCGAGGCTCTTCACCACGATCTCCTCGACGCTGAAGTTGTCGCCGCGCACCGTGGCGAACAGCGCATCGCCGATTGCCTCCTGCGGCAACGTCAGGCCGTCGAGCTCGATGCGGCTGAAATCCTTCCTGTCGCCGAGAAGCGCCCCCGGACCGCCGAAGGCGGTGACTTGCTTGATCTTCGCGTCTCCGACGCTCACCTCGTGCAAGCGCACCTGCGGCCCGGTGAGCAGCCACAGGTTGGCCGAGCCGATCTTCACCGGCCGGCCGAGCGCCTCGGTTGCGGCGCGCTCGTACTCGGCGGTACCGAGCGGCACGAACTGCGCGCCGCCAACCACGATCACCAGGATCAGCACCAGCGTCATAGTGACCGGCTTGCCCCACTTGACCGGCCGCCGGATCTTCACCGGCTCGTCGACGACGGGCCTTTTCTTCTTCTGCTCCTTGAGCTCCTTTTCCTTTTCCTTCGCCTTACTCTTCGCGAGCGCCGCCTGCTCGCGCTTGACCTCGTCCATGTCGAGGTCGTCTTCGGTCACCGGGATGTCGTCGCCCACCGCCTTGGCCGGAGTCTTCTTGCCTTCCTTCGCCCTCGCCGCGGCGGTGGCGGCTTCCGCCTTGCGCTGGATCTCCTCGGCCTCGCGCTTGCGCCGCTCTTCTTCCTGCGCGCGCCTCTGCTCCTCCTCGGCGGCGCGGCGCGCCTCCTCTTCCCTGCGCCTGGCCTCCTCTTCCGCGCGCCGCTTCTGCTCCGCGGCGTGCTCGGCCTCTTCCTTCACCTGGCGCTCGGCCTGCACGCGAGCCTGGCGCTCGGCTTCCGCCTTCGCCTTGCGGTCGGCCTCTTCCTTTACCTTGGCCTCGTCCTCTTCCTTGTTGGTGAAGCTGTCGAGGTCGGCGAGCAGCGAGTCGGCAAAGCTGTCCTTCTTCGGCGCGGGCTTGGCTTCGGCCTTGGGCGCGGCCGCCGGGGCGGCCCTGGCCGCGGCGCTCACGGCGGCGGCCGCGGCAGCCTGCGCCGCCTCGTCCTCCTCGCGCTGCTTCTGCTTGGCGGCACGCGCGGCTTCGCGCTGTGCCTCTTCCTCCTGCTCGCGCGCCGCGTGCTGCTCCTCGCGCTGCTTTTTCTTGGCCGCGCGCTGCTCCTCTTCCTCGCGCTCGCGGGCGGCGCGCTCTTCCTCGCGCTGCTTCTGCTTGGCGGCGCGCTCCTCGTCGGCCTTGCGGTCCTCTTCCTCGCGCTGCTTGCGGCGCGCCTCGGCCTCTTCCTCCTCGCGCTTGCGGCGCGCGACGCGCTCTTCCTCCTCACGCTTGCGCTCGGCCTCGAGGCGCTTGCGCTCCTCCTCGAGCTCCTTGCGCACGCGCTCGGCCTCTTCCTTCGCCCTGCGCTCGGCCAGTTCGCGCGCCTTGCGCTCTTCCTCGAGCTTCTGCCTGAGGTCCTCGGCTTCGCGGCGCGCCTTCTCTTCGGCTTCCTTGCGCGCGCGCTCGGCCTCGTCCTTCGCCTTGCGCTCGGCGTCGAGCTTCACCTTCGATTCCTGCTCCAGCCTGACCTTGGCTTCGGCGGCCTTGAGCGCCGCGTCGCGCGCCGCCTTGACCTTCGCTTCCGCTTCGGCTTGTACCTGGGTGGTTGCCGCCTTTGCCTTGGCCTCGGTCTCGTCCTTGATCTTCTTCTCGGCTTCGGCGCGCAGCTTCGCCTCCATCTCGGCGCGCGTCTTCGCTTCGGCTTCCTTTTTCAGCCGGTCGCGCTCCGCCTGCGCCTTCGCTTCCGCCTCCTCGCGCGCCTTGTTGAGCGCGGATTGCTGCGGCGCCGCCGGCGGCGCCGTCTTGGATGGCGTCGAGAGCGAGCTGAAGTCGAGCCCTGATGGCGCAGCAGGCTGCGGCGACGCGGCTTTCGGCGCCACCGAGAGCGAGCTGAAGTCGAGATCGCCAGCACCGTCGGACGCCGCCGGCTTGGCGGCCGGCTTCGGCGGCGCAGCCTTGGGCGCAGCCGCCGGTTTCGGCGCAGCGGCGGGCGCGGCAGCGGCAGCGGCAGCGCCAGCCGAGACTTCGCGCACGAAGCCGTTCTTGTCGAGCGTCGCGACCAGAGTCTGGAAGGCGGCGTCGTAGGTCTTGCCGACCTTCTGCGCCACCTCGGCGAGCGTGGCGCGTCCATCGATGGCGGAGAGCACCGCGCGGTCCGGCCGCGTGAGGAGGCTCGTCTTGCCCGCGGCCTCCTGCACTCCCTTGCCCGACTTCGAGTAAATGGCGGTCGGATTCATTTCTTGCGGCCTATTATATTGAGTCGGGCGCGCCGTACCCGCCGCCGCCGGGGCTCTCGACCACGAAGATATCGCCGGCGGCCATCTCCGTCTGTGCGTATGGCCCGAGCTCGCTGCGCTCACCGCTCGCGCGCAGCACATAGTTGCGCCCGGCAACGCCGGGCTCGCCGCCCGCCATGCCATGCGGCCGTACCAGGCGATGTCCCGAGAGGATCGCGGCGGTCATCGGCTCGAGAAAGCGCAGTCGGCGCAGCGCGCCATTGCCGCCGTGCCACCGGCCACGCCCGCCCGAACCGTGGCGGATCTCGAAGCTCTCGAGGCGCACCGGGAAGCGCCATTCGAGCACTTCGGGGTCGGTGAGCCGCGAGTTCGTCATGTGGGTCTGCACCACGTCGGCACCGTCGAATCCCGGCCCCGCGCCCGAGCCGCCGCCGACCGTCTCGTAATACTGGTATTGCCTATTGCCGAAGGTGAGGTTGTTCATCGTGCCCTGCGCCGAGGCCATCACCGCCAGCGCGCCATAGAGCGCCTCGGTCAAACATTGTGATGTCTCGACGTTGCCCGCCACCACCGCCGCCGGGAAACGCGGCTTCAGCATGCAGCCGTCCGGAATGATCACGTTCAGCGGCTTCAGGCACCCCGAGTTGAGCGGGATATCCGCATCCACCAGCGTGCGAAACACGTAAAGCACAGCGGCCATGCAGACGGCGGAAGGTGCATTGAAGTTGTTCGGTAGTTGCGCGGAGGTGCCCGAGAAATCCAGCGTCGCACTGCGCCGATCGGCGCCGATGGTGATGCGCACGCGGATCACGGCGCCATTGTCCAGCGGCAGCTCGAAGCTGCCATCCTTTAGCACGCCGATCACACGGCGCACCGACTCCTCGGCGTTCGCCTGCACGTGCCCCATGTACGCCTGCACCACTTCGAGGCCGAACTCGTCCACCATCCGGCCGAGCTCCTGCACGCCCTTCTCGTTTGCCGCGATCTGCGCGCGCAGGTCGGCGATGTTCTGCTCGACGTTGCGCACCGGATAGCGCCCCGAGGTGAGCAGCGCCACTGTCTCGCGCTCGCGGAAGCGGCCCTCCTCGACCATCAGGAAGTTGTCGATCAGCACGCCCTCTTCCTCCACCACCTTGGAACCGGGAGGCATTGATCCCGGGGTAATGCCGCCGATGTCGGCATGGTGGCCGCGCGAGCCGACGTAGAACAGCACCTTTCCCTGCAGAAACACCGGCGTGATCACGGTGACATCCGGCAGGTGCGTGCCGCCGTTGTAAGGCGCGTTCAGCACGTACACGTTGCCCGGCTTGATGCGCCCGGCGTTCTCGCGGATCACCGTCTTGATCGACTCGCTCATCGAGCCCAGGTGCACCGGCATGTGCGGCGCATTGGCGATGAGATTGCCGCTGCCATCGAAGATGGCGCAGGAGAAGTCGAGCCGCTCCTTGATGTTCACCGAGTAGGCGGTGTTCTGCAGCCGCAGGCCCATCTGCTCGGCGATCGACATGAACAGGTTGTTGAAGATCTCCAGCCTCACCGGATCCACTTGCGTGCCAATCGCGCTCGCTGATACGCGCGGCTGGGTGCGCTCCAGCACCAGGTGATCGAGTGCGGTGACGCTCGCGCGCCACTGCGGTTCGACGACCGTGGTCGCATTCGCTTCGGCAATGATCGCCGGGCCCTCGATCCGCTGCCCGGCGCCGAGCTGCTCGCGCCGATAGAGCGGCGCCTCGTGCCATGCTCCGGCGGTAAAGATACGCACCGTTTGCACTGGCGGCGTGGCCTTCTGCCGATTGGACGGCTGCTCCTTCGGCGCATCCCCCGGCGCGATCGCCTCGACCGACACCGCCTCGGCCACCAGCGCGCGCCCGGGCATGAGGAAGGAGAACTGCTTGCGGTACGCGGCCTCGAAGTCCGCCACCATCTTCGCCAATGGCGCGAGCTTCACGATCAGCGCGGTATCGGTGCCGTCGTACTTGAGGTGCACACGCCGCTCGACCTTGACCTCGGCGGCCGGCACGCCCTGCAGCTCGAGCTCCTGGCGCGCTGCCGCGGCGAGCTCCTGCGCGACCTCTTCCAGCCCGGACGCGCCGCCGAGCTTCAACTCCACGGCTCGCTCGCGCATCGCGGTCTGGTCGGCGAGGCCCATGCCGTAGGCCGAGAGCACGCCGGCGTGCGGATGGATGAAGACGCGCGTCATGCCGAGCGCATCGGCCACCAGGCACGCATGCTGCCCCGCCGCGCCGCCGAAGCAGCACAGCGTATAGCGCGTTACATCGTGCCCGCGCTGCACCGAGATGTGCTTGATCGCGTTCGCCATGTTGCCGACCGCGATCTGCACGAAGCCCTCGGCGATCGCCTCCTCGCTCCTGCCGTCCCGGATCTCCCGCGCCAGGGTGTTGAACTTCTCGTGTACGGCACCGGCGTCGAGCGGCTGATCGCCGCCGGGGCCGAAGACGTGCGGAAAGAAAGCCGGCTGGATCTTGCCGAGCATGACGTTGGCGTCCGTCACGGTCAGCGGCCCGCCGCGGCGGTAGCTTGCCGGTCCGGGGTTCGCGCCCGCGGAGTCCGGACCGACGCGATAGCGCGCGCCGTCGAAATGCAGGATCGAGCCGCCCCCCGCGGCCACGGTATGGATCGACATCATCGGCGCGCGCATGCGCACGCCCGCGACGCGCGTCTCGAACTCGCGCTCGAAGGCGCCGGCATAGTGCGACACGTCGGTCGAAGTGCCGCCCATGTCGAAGCCGATGATGCGATCGAAGCCCGCCATCTCCGAGGTGCGCGCAGCGCCGACGATGCCGCCCGCCGGCCCGGAGAGGATCGCGTCCTTGCCCTGGAAGCGCCGGGCATCAGTTAGACCGCCGTTCGACTGCATGAAGAAGAGCCTCACCCCTTCCAGCTCAGCAGCCACCTGCCCGACATAGCGGCCAAGGATCGGCGAGAGGTAGGCATCGACCACCGTGGTATCGCCGCGACCGACGAGCTTCATCAGCGGGCTCACCCGATGCGACACCGAGATCTGCGTGAAGCCGGCCTGCTTTGCCAGCTCGGCGACCTGGCGCTCATGGTCGGTGAATCGATAGCCGTGCATGAAGACGATGGCGATCGATCGAAAGCCCTCGGCATACGCAGCTTCCAGGTCCGATTTTGTCTTTTGGAGATTCAGGGGCAAAACCATTTCGCCGCGTGCGCCCACACGTTCCTCGACCTCCACCACCTTGGCGTAGAGCATCTCGGGCAGCACGATGTGCCGGTCGAAGAGGCGCGGCCGGTTCTGGTAGGCGATGCGCAACGCATCGCGAAAGCCGCGCGTGATGAAGAGCACCGTCGGGTCGCCTTTGCGCTCGAGCAGCGCATTGGTCGCCACGGTGGTGCCCATTTTCACCGCCTCGATCCTGTCGCCCGGGATCGGCGCTCCATCGGCCACGCCGAGGAGCTGGCGGATGCCGGCGAGCGCGGCGTCCTGGTAGCGCTCGGGG
>DASWER010000625.1:0-8851 GCA_036394655.1 Burkholderiales bacterium | reverse complement strand
ACCGTGGCCTGCGGCGTCGGCCGCACCGAGTAGGCGGCGGCGACGGTGCGGTCCTTCGCATTCTGGTTGTAGTCGACGAAGACGCCGTGGCGCTCTTCCTTCCACCACTTGCTGGTCGCGAGCTGCGGCGCCCGCCGCTCGACGTCGCGCGCCAATGCCAGCGCCGCGCGCCTTACGTCATCGAAGCTCCAGCGCCGCTCGATGCGCACGTAGATGTGCATACCGCGCTTCCCCGACGTCTTCGGCCAGCCGATGAGGCCGAGCTCTTCCAGTGCGGCGCGCGCCACGGCCGCGACCTCGCGCACCTGCGGCCAGTTCACGCCCGGCACTGGATCGAGATCGACCCGCAGCTCGTCGGGATGCTCGAGGTCCTCGGCGCGCACCGGATGCGGATGCAGCTCCAGGCAACCGAGATTCGCCATCCAGGCGAGCGCCGCCGCGTCGCGCGGTACCAGCTCCTCGGCGCTGCGCCCGGACGGAAACTTGAGCTCGACGACTTCGATCCAGTCCGGGCGGCTTTCCGGCGCGCGCTTCTGGAAGAAGAATTCGCCCTCGATGCCGTTCGGATAGCGCACCAGCATGTTCGGCCGCCCGCCCGCGCCGCGCAGCGCGCCTTCGGCGACCGCAACGTAATAGCGCGCCAGGTCCAGCTTGGTGTGCCCGGCGGCCGGAAAGAGCGGCTTTCCCGCGTTCGTGACGGTCACTCTGCGCCCGCTTATTTCCAGCACCTCGGAGCCGGTCTTTCGCGCCATCTAGAAACGCCAGCCGAACGCCGCGCGCAGCATGCGCTCGGGCGTGAAGTTCACGTGAGGATCATGAGCGATCCGCGTGAAATACCGGCCGAAGTCGTAGGTGAGCGTCGCGCCCGTGCCGCGTACCCATTCGCCGTCGGCCGTGCGGCCGGCCTTGGCGAAGACATCGATGGTCCAGCGCCTGCTGGCATCGGGCGAGGTGCGCAGGACGAAGTGGGTGACATGCTGCCCGGTGCCGAGGCGGTCATCCTTGATCTGGTAGACGGTCAGCACGCTGCGCGCGAACGCGCGGGTACCGGCGCCGAGGAGCACCGAGTCGTTCGGATCGAAATTGAGATTGAAGTAGTCCTTGAGGTTCGTGCGGCTCAGGCCGACCAGCGCGAAATGGCGCTCGCCGATCTCGGCGCTCGCGCTCGCGCCGAGAAAGCCGCGTGACGCATACTGCACGGACGGCACCAGGCGGACGGAGGCCAGCTCGAGCGCGTGCTCGTAGCCGAGCCTGAGCTGCTGAAACTCCTCGCCGCGCCGGTAGAAGCCGATCCACCCCGTTCGCTGCCGCCGGTTCGCGCGCAGATTGAGGTCGTAGGCCGACCGCTCGTGGGTCGTGCGGTAGTAGGTCGGGGTGAACTTGAAGCTCGTCGCGGCGGCGCCCTCGTCACCCCCGGCCGCGGCCGGCAGCACCGACCCGAGAATCGCGCCGGCAGCGAAAGCCCACGGCCACTTTCTCACACCGCTCGCGTCCACCAGACCCGGATCACCACTTCGATCCCAGTCGTGGCGGCGCGGTCGCAGTGAACGAGGGACGCGCGGCGATCGGCTCGTACCAGTCGCAGAGCTTCGGATGTCTCGGCCGCCAATGAAGATGCGGGTTGCGGGCCTCCATGCCGAGGCCGCAGGCGAGCGTGATCTGCGCCATGTTGAGCGCGCCGCGCATCAGCGGATGGTCGATCTGCGCCTCCCACAGGTCGGCCATTCGCCGAGCGCGGTGGCCTTCGTGCTCGAGGAGCGCGGCTGAACACTCGCCTTTGGGCCGCGCCAGCTCGCGGCCCCAGACCGCGAGACCGTCGACCATGCTTCTCGCCAAGCCCTCCAGACGTCGCGCCTCCAGGCCTTCAGCGCCGGCCGGCGGATCGAACGCCGGGCTGCCATCGAGGTGATCGAGGTAGGCACAGATGACCGCGGATTCTTCCAACCCGACACCATCGTCACGGATGAGATAGGGCACGCGGCCCGATGGATTGATGCCGTAGTACGGGCTGTCCGCGACGCGCGTCTGCGCGGCGATGATCTCGACGCGTTTCTCCAGGCCCTTTTCCAAGGCCACGATGCGCGCCATGCGCGCGTAGGGAGAGCCCGGGGTGATGTAGAGCTTTATCATGCGGGCGTCAGAGTAGCGGAAATCGCTCGATCGGCTCGTAGGTCGAGCCTTTCGGCGAGGTGCGCGAGCGCACCAGGAGGAATTCGCTCACCGGCCATTCGAGCGTTGGCAACGGCGGCAGCGCCTTTGGCGGCTTTGCCTTGCGCAGCAGCGTGATGTGCGCGGCGAAGGGGCGATCCTCCAGAACGAAACCATGCTCCTTGAGCGCCGCGTGGAGCTGGCTCACCAGCGCGGCGAGCGGCGCCGGCATGCCCTGCGGTCCGACCCAGACGATCTTGTTGTGCTTCCAGTAGTACGCGTGACCGATCGGCAGTGCGTGCCGCGCGCCTTGTGCGCGCTGCGCGGCGTTGAACGCCTTGCCGGGGTCGGCTTCGCCGAGGAACGCGAGCGTGAGATGGATCTTGTCGCTCGGCGTCGGCGTCCCGCCCGTGTCGCGCGCTACCTGGTGCGTCCACTGCGCGAGCGCATGGGCCGTTTTCGCCGGCGGCCACAGCGCGAAGAACAGGCGCACTAGTCGATGAAGTGCTTGCGGGTCAGCTCGGCGAGCGCGCCCTCGCCGCTTTTCTCGAGCGCCGCGGCGATCAGCTCCATCTCGCGCCGGCCGCGGTTCTGCGAGAGCTTCCAGCGCGTCTCGATGCGTGTCACGGGGATCTGGAAGTTGACGATGCCGTTGAGCATCCCGCTGACGTAGCTCTCGCTCAGCGCATCGAACTTCGGCAGCCACTGCGGATCCATCGCCGCCACCAGGCGCCGCTGCGACGCGTGCTTCGCCGCCTTGTCGGTGATGAGGCTCGGCACGCCGTAGGCGTGCACCGCGGCGTAGTTCCATGTCGGCACGCGCTCGCTGTCTTCGTACCAGCGCGGCGAGACATAGGCGTGCGGACCCGAGAACACCACCATTACGTCCTCGTCCAAGAACTCGCGCCACTGCGCGTTGGCGTGCGCCATGTGCATGTCGATGACAATTTGCTCGCCCTCCTCCTGGACCATCGCGGGAAGATGCGAAGCGTGCAGCGAGCCGCCCAGCCCGGTGACCAGCACCGGGAAATTGTGCTGGCGCATGAAGGCCACCAGCTGGACGCGGTCTTCGACGCGATTGTAGGAAGGCGAATACATTATTCGAGGAGCGCCACCGCCTGCGCGGCGATGCCTTCCACGCGCCCGAGGAAGCCGAGGTTCTCGGTGGTGGTGGCCTTGATGTTCACGTGCGCGGGGGTGACGCCGAGATCGGCGGCGATGTTGCCGATCATGCGCGCCATGTGCGGCGCCATGCGCGGCTCCTGCGCGATGATGGTGGCGTCGATGTTCACGATGCTGAGGTTGAGCACCGCCAGCTTCTTGGCGACATCGCGCAGCAGCTTCCTGCTGTCCACGCCGCGGAATTCCGCATCGCTGTCGGGATAGTGCTGTCCGATGTCGCCGAGGCCCGCCGCGCCGAGCAGCGCGTCGCAGATGGCATGCAGCAGCACATCGGCGTCGGAGTGGCCGTCGAGGCCTTTCGCGTACTGGATCTCGACGCCGCCGATCACCAGCTTGCGGCCAAGCACCAGCGGATGCACATCGAAGCCCTGGCCGATTCTCATAACGTGCGCGCGAGGATCGCCTCGGCGATCGCCACGTCCTCCGGATAAGTCACCTTGAGATTCTGCCGGCTGCCGAGCACCAGGCGCGGCTTGAGGCCCATTTGCTCGATTGCCGCCGCGTCGTCGGTGGCGCCGGCGCAACGCGACAGCGCCTGCGTCAGCAGCCCGGCACGGAACATCTGCGGCGTTTGCGCGAGCCAGAGCTGCGAGCGCTCCTGTGTCGCGGCGATGCGCTGTACGCCCGCTTCGTCCTTGCCGGCGGTCTTCACCGTATCGGCGACCGGAAGCGCGAGGATCGCGCCGACGCTGTCGGCTGCGCCTTCGTCCATCAGCCGGCGCAGGTCGGCCCGGGGCAGGCACGGCCGCGCGGCGTCGTGCACCAGCACCCAGTCATCGGCATTCACGCTGTCGCGCACCGCCACCAGTCCATTGAACACCGAATCGCGCCGCGTCTCGCCGCCGCAATAGAGGGGATGCAGCTTGGCTCCGAACGCCTCCCAATCCTGGCGCGCGAACTGCTCGTCATGCGCGGCGAGTACAACGAACACCACCGCCACCTGCGGCACGCAAAGTGCACGAACCGCGTGCCATAGCATCGGCTGCCCGGCGAGCGGCAGATATTGCTTGGGGGCGCCGCCCGCGAGTCGCGTACCGCTGCCCGCGGCGGGGATCAGGGCGAAAGTGGCCAAAGTTGTTTTAATTCAGGACGATATAATTACACGCTTTGTCCTTTGATGCAGCGCGACTCACTCCCCGCCCGCAGGCGCTATACCAGGCTCGCCGCTTCCGCTGACGCGCTCGCGCTCGCGCGCCTCGCGCAGGAAGAGCATCCGATCGCGGTGGTCACCGCCACCGCGCTCGACGCCCAGCGCCTCGCCGAAGAAATCGCCTGGTTCTCGCCGCAGCTTCGCGTCTGCCTGCTGCCGGACTGGGAGACGCTGCCCTACGACCAGTTCTCGCCGCACCACGATCTGGTCTCCGAGCGCCTGGCGACGCTCTATCGCATCCAGCGCGGCGAGTTCGACGTCGCCATCGTGCCGGCGTCTACCGCGCTGGTGCGGATGTGCCCGCCGGCGTACATCGCGGGGCGCACCTTCTTCCTGCGCGCGGGCGCCGAGCTCGATCTCGAGCAGCTCAAGGTCCAGCTCGCCACCGCCGGCTACCAGCACGTCACGCAGGTGGTCGCGCCCGGCGAAGTCTGCGTGCGCGGCGGCATCATCGATCTGTTCCCGATGGGCAGCCCGCTGCCCTATCGCCTGGATCTCGACGATGAAGTGATCGATTCGATCAAGACCTTCGACGTCGACACGCAGCGCACCGTCTACTCGGTCAATGAGATCCGCATGCTGCCGGCGCGCGAGTTCCCGCTCGATGATGCCGGCCGCGCGAGCTTTCGCAGCCGCTGGCGCGAGCTGTTCGAAGGCGATCCGTCGAAGAAGCGCCTTTACCGCGACGTCTCCAACGGCGTGCCGGCCGCCGGCATCGAGTACTACCTGCCGCTGTTCTTCGAGTCCACCGCCACGCTGTTCGACTATCTGCCCAAGGGCTCGACCCTCGCCCTGCACCACGACGTGTCGTCGGCGATCACCGATTTCTGGCGCGACATCAATTCCCGCTATCGCATGCAGGGCGGCGATCCCGACCGGCCGCTGCTCGCGCCGCCGGAGATGTTCGTCGCCGCGGAGGAGTTCTATCTGCGCGCCAAAGAGCATCCGCGCATCGACCTGCAGCAGGCCGATGAGCCGGCGGAAGGCCCGCTGGCCGCGGCGGCGCTGCCGCCGATCGCGGTCGACCGGCGCGCGCAGGATCCGCTGGCGACGCTGAAGACCTTTCTCGCCGATGCGAAATTCCGGGTCTTGGTGACTGCGGAATCTCCGGGGCGGCGCGAAACCATGGCGTCGTACTTCGCCGAGTACGGTCTCAAGCCCGCGGCGGCATCGAGCTTCGAGCACTTCCAGGCGAACCCGGCGTCGTTCATGCTCGGCGTGGCGCCGCTCACCCACGGCTTCGCGGTTCCGGCGGAAGGCTGGGCCGTCATCACCGAGGCCGAGCTCTACGCCGGGGTGGTGCGCCGGCGCACGCGCACCGCCGAGAAGCGCAGCTCGGTCGAGGGGATGCTGCGCGACCTTTCCGAGCTCAAGGTCGGCGATCCGGTGGTGCACGAGGAGCATGGCATCGGCCGCTATCAGGGCCTGGTGACGCTCGACCTCGAGGACGGCAAGGCCGAGTACCTGCTCCTGCAGTACGAAGGCGGCGACAAGCTCTATGTGCCGGTCTCCCAGCTCGGGGTGATCGGCCGCTACAGCGGCGCGCAGCCCGAGGAAGCGCCGCTGCACAAGCTCGGCAGCGGGCAGTGGGACAAGGCAAAGGCGCGCGCGGCGAAGCAGGTGCGCGACACCGCGGCGGAGCTGCTCGCGCTCTATGCCAAGCGCGCCTCGCGCCATGGCCACGCCTTCGGCATCCGGCAGCACGACGTCGAGGCCTTCGCCGCCGGCTTCGGCTTCGAGGAAACGCCCGACCAGGCCACCGCCATCGAAGCGGTGGTCGCCGACATGGCCTCGGGCAAGCCGATGGACCGCCTGGTCTGCGGCGACGTCGGCTTCGGCAAGACCGAGGTAGCGCTGCGCGCCGCGTTCATCGCGGTAGCCGACGGCAAGCAGGTCGTCGTGCTCTGCCCCACGACGCTGCTTGCCGAGCAGCACTTCCACACCTTCAACGATCGCTTCGCCGAGTGGCCGGTGCGCATCGCCGAGCTGTCGCGCTTCAAAACCGCCAAGCAATCGAACGAGATCCTCACCAAGCTGGCCGCCGGCGAGCTCGACATCGTCATCGGCACCCACAAGCTCCTGGGTCGCGAGGTCAAGCTGCCGCGCGTCGGCCTGGTGATCATCGACGAGGAGCACCGCTTCGGCGTGCGGCAGAAGGAGGCGCTGAAGCGCCTGCGCGCCGAGGTCGACGTGCTCACGCTGACCGCGACGCCGATACCGCGCACGCTCGCCATGTCGCTCGAAGGCATCCGCGATTTCTCGGTGATCGCCACGGCGCCGGAAAAGCGGCTAGCGATCAAGACCTTCGTCGCGCCGTTTTCCGAAGGGCTGATCCGCGAAGCGATGATGCGCGAGCTGAAGCGCGGCGGGCAGATCTACTTCCTGCACAACGAAGTCGACTCCATCGAGCGCATGCGCGAGCGCCTTACGCGCCTGCTGCCCGAGGCGCGCATCTCGGTGGCGCACGGCCAGATGCCCGAGCGCGAGCTCGAGCGGGTGATGCGCGACTTCACCGCGCAGCGCGCCAACGTGCTGCTGTGCTCGACCATCATCGAGACCGGCATCGACAACCCGCACGCGAATACGATAGTGATCAATCGCGCCGACAAGTTCGGCCTGGCGCAGCTGCACCAGCTGCGCGGCCGCGTCGGGCGCTCGCACCACCAGGCCTACGCCTACCTGCTCACGCCGCCGGAGGACGCGCTCGGCACCCAGGCCAAGAAGCGCCTCGAGGCGATCCAGATGATGGAGGAGCTCGGCTCGGGCTTTTACCTCGCGATGCACGATCTCGAGATCCGCGGCGCCGGCGAGATCCTCGGCGAATCGCAGTCGGGCGAGATCCAGGAGGTCGGCTTCTCGCTCTATACGCGCATGCTGGACCGGGCCGTGCGCCGATTGAAGGCGGGCAAGGCGGCGGACGTCGACGACGGGGTCGACATTTCCACCGAGGTCAACCTGCACGTGCCGGCGCTCCTGCCCGAGACCTACTGCAGCGACGTGCACGAGCGCCTCTCGCTCTACAAGCGCCTCGCCGACGCCGAGACGCGCGAGGAGCTGGAAGCCATGCAGGAGGAGCTCGTCGACCGCTTCGGTCTGCTGCCCGACCCGGCCCGCGCGCTCATCCAGTGCCACGAGGTGCGCCTCGCGGCGCGGCCGCTCGGCGTCACGCGCGTCGATGCCACGCACGAGGCGGTGCAGCTTCAGTTCGTGAAGAACCCGCCGCTCGACGGCGGCAAGGTGCTCGACTTCATCCGCAAGAAAGGCCGCGCCGCTCGCCTCGCCGGCCCGGACCGCCTGCGAGTCGACGTCAAGCTCCCCGCCTGGCAGGAGCGCGCCCAGGCGGTGAAGGACATCCTCGTGCAACTCTCAGCCTGAGTTTGAACCTCGTCGCCCAAGGCCCGGCAATGACTGCCGATCAAGCTGCGGAAGTCGCTCGGCTCGCAGGCTCTTCCACGATAGAGAAGATCGCCCCGCACGCTTGGCGTATCCGCAAGGCAGCGCCGGCCGATTCGATCGCGCCTTACTGCGAGAACCGGCGCATCGACTATGCGTTCATGCCCGAAGGCCGGCGCTTCGCTGACTTGAGGCTGCTCGCGATGGACATGGACTCGACACTGATCACCATCGAGTGCATCGACGAGCTCGGCGACATGGCGGGCTGCAAGACCGAGATCGCCGCGATCACCGCGCAGGCGATGCGCGGCGAGCTCGACTATCCGCAGAGCCTGCGCAAGCGCGTCGGGCTGTTAAAAAACCTAGCGGAGACCGCGCTCACCCGTGTGTACGACGAGCGCCTTAAGCTCACGCCGGGCGCCGAAGCGCTGATCAGCGCGTGCAAAAAGCACGGCGTGAAGCTGCTGCTGGTCTCCGGCGGCTTCACCTTCTTCACCGACCGGTTGAAGCAGCGGCTTGGGATCGACTACACGATCTCGAATCGCCTCGAAACGAAAAACGGCCAGCTCACCGGCGGGCTGATCGGCGACATCGTCGATGCCGACGCCAAGGCGGCGAAGTTCGCCGCGGTGGTGCGCGAGCTCGGCGCCTCGCGCGAGCAGACGGTGGCGATCGGCGACGGCGCGAATGATCTGAAGATGATGGCGCAGGCCGGCGTCTCGATCGCGTTCCATGCCAAGCCGGTGGTGCGCGCGCAGGCGAGCTGCGCGATCAGCTGGTGCGGCCTCGACGCGGTGCCGAACCTCTTCGAGTAGGCGCCCATTCGGCGAGCACCTTCGCGACCAGCCGCGAGTAAGCCTTCCACTTCGCCGGTCGCGCATACGCAGCATCGACGCCGGCGGCAAGCGCCTTGCGCTTCTCGCCGGGCGGCACGATGGCGATCAGCGGCACGCCCAGCCGGCGCGGCTGGCGCGCCGC
>DASWER010000624.1:0-2054 GCA_036394655.1 Burkholderiales bacterium | reverse complement strand
TGCGCAAGTGCGACCACCAGGGCGAGAACCAGGGCTTCGTGGTGAAGGTGGCGCAGAACAAGAATTTCTCCGAGCCGGTCGGCGAGATCGTGAAGATCTATCCGCGCGAGCAGATCACGCCGGACTGCCGCAAAGCGACCTACAGCACCTGAAGACCCGAAGAGCTAAACCGTCGTTCTGGGCAGGCCCTTTAATCTTTTAAAAAACTGGGTCCCCGCCTTCGCGGGGACGACCAGCCGGTAGCACGAAATGGACTTCGCGAGCTTCGTTCTCGCGCAGTGCCTGAGCGCGCTGTCGCAGGCGGCAATCCTTTTTTTCGTCGCCTGCGGCCTGACGCTGATCTTCGGCATCATGCGCGTCGTCAACTTCGCGCATGGAGTCATCTTCATGCTCGGCGCCTACGTCGGCTACACCGCAGCGCGCATCAGCGGCAGCTTCATTGCGGCGCTGATCGTGGCCCCCATCGTGGTGGGCATCGCCGGGATCGCATTCGAGCGGCTGCTGCTGCGCCATATCTATGGCCGGCGCGAAGGGGGCAGCGATCTGCTGCTCACCTTCGGCCTTGCCGTGGTGCTCAGCGAGTTGATCCGGCTTGCGTGGGGGCCGCAGCCGCTGAGCATCGCCACGCCGGAGACGCTGCTCGGCGCGCTCTTCATCCTCGGGCAGCCGTTTCCCGTCTACCGCGTGTTCCTCATCGCGCTCGGCGTCGTGGCCGGCATCGGGGTGTGGCAGTTCCTCGAGCGCACGCGCGCGGGCCTCTTGATCCGCGCGGTATCGCAGAACCCGGAGATGGTGCATGCGCTCGGCGTCGACGTCGGCCTGGTCAGGAGCGGCGTCTTCGGCCTGGGCTGCGCCATGGCCGCGCTCGGCGGCGTGCTGGCGGCACCGCTGCTCACCGCGTTCCTCGGCATGGGCACCAACATCGTGATCGACGCCTTCGTCATCGTGATCATCGGCGGCATGGGATCGTTCCTCGGCTCGGTGATCGGCAGCGTGCTGGTGGCCTTCGTGCAGGTCATCGGCACCTACTACTTCGCCGAGCTCGCGCTGGCGTTCATGTATCTGCTGATGCTCGCCGTGCTCATCGTCCGGCCCGGCGGATTGCTCGGTAAGGAAGAATGATCCGGTTTGGCATCGTCGCGATCGTCGGCGCCCTGGTGCCCTTCGCGGTGCCGCAGTACGCGCTGACGGTGATCGTCGCGGCGCTGATCTTCGGCCTCTTTGCCATGAGCCTCGATCTCATGGTGGGCTATTGCCGCCTGTTCTCGTTCGGGCATGCCGCGGCTTACGGCCTGGGCGCCTATTCGGCCGGCCTGATCCTGATTCACTGGAAGCTGCCGCTGCTCATCGGCATCGCGCTCGCCGTCGGTATCACGGTCCTGGTCGCGATCCCGATCGCGTGGATTTGCACGCGCTCCACCGGGGTGTCGTTCGCCATGCTCACGCTCGCCTTCGCCCAGCTTGGCTACGCGATGCTGTTTCGCTTCCGCGACTTCACCGGCGGCTCCGACGGCATCGCGGGCATTCCGCGCCCGCCGGGGCCCTTCGGCATGGATTGGTTCCAGGCGAGGAACGGCTATTACTTCCTGGTGCTGGGCTGCCTGCTCGGCTCGTATCTCCTTTGCCGCGCCATCGTGCGCTCGCCCTTCGGCGCGGTGCTCGCCGGCATCCGCGAGAACGAGGCGAAGACGGTGGCGCTCGGCTACAACACGCGCGCGTACAAGATCACCACGGTGGTCCTGTCGTATGGCTTCGGCGGGCTCGCGGGCGCGCTCTACGCCGGCTTCGCGGGCTATGCCTCGCCGGAGCTCTTCTTCTGGCTGACGTCGGGCCACGTGCTCGTCATGGTGGTCGTCGGCGGCGCCGGCACGCTGGTCGGGCCGATCCTCGGCGCAGTGTTCTTCGTGTTCCTCGAGCACCAGCTTTCGCAGGTGACCGACCTGTGGCCGCTCGCTTTCGGCGCCATCTTCATGGCGTTCGTGCTGCTCGCGCCGCAGGGCATCTGGGGTTTCCTCGCCCGGGTGAGAAAAGATTCCAATGCCGCTGCTTGAATG
>DASWER010000623.1:0-1550 GCA_036394655.1 Burkholderiales bacterium | reverse complement strand
GGCGCTCGACGTCTCGGTGCAGGCGCAGATCCTGAACCTGATGAGCGACCTGCAGGCGCGGCTCGGCCTCACCTACCTCTTCATCTCGCACAACCTGGCGGTGGTCTCGCAGATCGCCGACCGCGTCGGCGTGATGTACTTCGGCCGCATCGTCGAGCTCGCCACCGCGGCCGAGCTCTTCGCGCACCCGCGCCATCCTTACACGCGCATGCTGCTCGATGCGGTTCCGGATCTCGGCATGACCGGCAAGCCGCGCACGCCGGTGGCGGGCGAAGTCCCCAATCCGCTCGCGCCGCCCTCGGGCTGCGCCTTCCATCCGCGCTGCCCGCATGCCAACGAGCGCTGCCGCGCGGAAGTGCCTGCGGTAATAGACGACGTGGCATGCCACGCCGTCCAGGAAGGCCGGATCTAGCCGAGGTTGGCTACACCGAAGGGAACATGGCCAGCCGCGACATAAGCGCGCGCCGAGTCCACGTGCCCGCGCTGGTCGTCGAAGTAGAAGTCGGGCTCAAACGCCCTCAAGAATTCACCCTTGTCGAGCCCGCCAAGAAACATCAGCTCGTCAACCGCGATGTTCCATTCCATCAGCGTCCTGACGGCACGCTCATGCGCGGGCGCGCTGCGCGCGGTAACCAGCGCCGTTCTGATCTTTACCGAAGAATCCTTTTCGTTCTGCAGTCGGTGCAGCGCCTCGAGCAGGGGCTTGAACGGCCCCGGCGGCAGCGGCTGCAGCGCGTTGACCGTCTCGTGCGCGGTGAACGCATCCAGCCCGTCGCGCTGATAGACGCGCTCGGCCTCGTCGGAAAAGAGCACCGCGTCGCCATCAAAGGCAATGCGCAGCTCATCCGCGTGCCGGCTCGCCGCCTGCGCCGATTCCGGGTAGACGCGCGCCGCCGGGCACTTGGCCTCGAGCGCGCCCATGACGTCGGACTCGTTGGCCGAGAGGAACAGATTGGCCTTCAGGGCATCGAGGTAGCGGTAAGGCGAGCGCCCGCGTGTGAACACGCCGCGCTCGAGCTGCAGCCCGGCGAGCTTCGCCGAGCGAAACACGCGCAGGCCGGAGACCGGGTCATTCTTGGACAGGATCACGACCTCGACCCGCTGCGCGCGCGGCGTGTTGAACGCCAGCAGCTTCTTCACCAGCGGGAAGGCCACGCCGTGGCGGGCGGGCACGTCGAGGCGCGCGTACTGCAGGGCGACATAGGCCGCCTCGCCGTCGCGCTCGAAGACGCGGTTCTCTTCCTCGAAGTCGAACAACGCCCGCGAGGAGATCGCTACGACCAGTTTCCCTTCGACCGAGTAGGGCATGACGGCTTCTTGTGAGCGGGTGAAGTCCATTCTAACTTCACTCGAGCTCGCCGCCCCGGTGGGGATACCGCGCAAGCCACCTCGAATTAACGAGCGGACAACCGCGCGCTTTCGCGGCGCACGACCTCGTAGCACTCGCAGACGATCGTTTCGAGCTTCGGGCGATCGAGCACCGTGATCTTGCCGCGGCTGTACTCGATGACCCCGGCCTGCTGCAGCTTGCCCGCGGCCTCGGTCACGCC
>DASWER010000622.1:0-20966 GCA_036394655.1 Burkholderiales bacterium | reverse complement strand
CGCACCGCGGATCATCCCGAGCCGGTGCCGTACCGCTCGATGTACCACGGCGGCATCATGCACGGCGGGCAGCTGCTCGGCGATTCGTTCCGCAACACGCCGGCCGACTACTTCAGTCCCGGCTCGGGCTACGGGCGCGTCTTCACTTCGCTGCGCGAGATCGCGCCGCGGCAGAAGCTCTCGGTGGGCGTCATCGGCCTCGGCGCCGGCGTGATCGCGGCATGGATGAAACCGGGCGATCGGCTCGTGTTCTATGAGATCAGCCCGCGCGTGGTCGATATCGCGAAGCGCGAGTTCACATACCTGTCGGACACTGCTGCTCGCACCGAACTTGTGCTCGGCGATGGCCGCCTATCGCTCGAGCGCGAGCCGCCGCGCGGCTACGACGTGCTGGGCATCGACGCGTTCTCGGGCGATTCGATTCCGATGCACCTCGTCACGCGCGAGGCGATGGCGCTCTACGTGAAGCACATCAAGCCCGACGGCGTGATCGTGTTCCAGGCCACCAACCGCTTCATCGACCTGCTGCCGGTGGTGAAGCGCCTCGCCGCCGAGTTCGGCATGGAGGCGGTGAACATCTCCGACAGCCCCGAGGTCAGCGAAGGCCCCGAGTACTGGTATTCCGCGACCGATCAGGTCATCGTCACGCGCAACCAGAAGCTGCTCGATGCGCCGCGCATCGACACGGTGGCCGAGGAGATCGAGGACCGGGCGAACCTGCCGACCTTCACCGACTCGCACCATAACCTGCTGCGCATCCTGAAGTAGAGGCGCTCAGGACTGGCCGGCTTGAACGATGCGCAGCAGCGCGACGGTGACGTTGTCCCGAGCTTTCTTCTCCAGCGCCGCGCGCAGCAGCGCTTCGGCGGATGCCTTGAGGTCCGCGCCGATCAGCGCCGCCATCTGCTCCTCGGTGAGCGTCTCGTACAGGCCATCACAGCACAGGAGATAGGTACTGCCGGGCATGCAGGGCTCGAGGACCACGTTCGGCACGATGTCGGTGAAGGTGGTACGGCCGCCGAAGCATTGCAGGAGCTTGGTGCTGCGCTCCTGCCCGCTGCCCAGTTTCCAGGACGGTACGGGAGTATCGTCGGTGCTGAGCTGCATCAGGCCGCGCTCGCCGACCTTGTACGCGCGGCTGTCGCCGACGTTGAACACCACCAGCTTGGTCCCGTGCGCCGCGAGCCCCACCGCGGTGGACCCCATGCCGGCAAGCTCGGGCTGCGCGCGCACCAGCGCGAAGAGCTCGGCATTGACCGCGCGCACCGAGCTGGCGATGCCTGCGAGTCCCAGAGTCACGATGCGGCGCACGAGGCTTTTCGTGACCAGCAGGCTCGCCCGCTCGCCGTCGTTGTGCCCGCCCATGCCGTCGCACACGATGCAGGCGAACGGCAGGTCGAGCTCTTGCTCGAAGCCTCGGGCGGCTGCCATGGTGTCCTGCGACATCCAGAAACCGACCGCGATGCAGTCCTGGTTGGTGCTGCGCACGGTGCCGCGATGCGTGATGCCGGCGCCTTCGATGCGTAAGGTCATGGCTCGCCGCGAATCTTACGGCTTCAAGAGCCGGTCGCGGCGAGGTCGGGCTCGCCGCAGTGCTTGAGGATCTCGGCGCGCACCTGGTCGCGCAATCGCACTGCCGCGTTCCAGTCGCTGCCGTCCGGCGCGATCGGCCGTCCCACGGTCACCGACACCGGCGCGCGGCGCAGGTACCAGGTGCCATCGCGCAGCACCGAGCGCACGCCGCGCAGCGCCACCGGCACGACCGGCACCCGCGCCTGCGCCGCCGTCTGGAAGGCGCCGGTGCGGAAGGGCAGCAGGCCGGTGTGCCGCAGCAGCGTGCCCTCGGGGAACACGATCAGCGTGATGCCGCTGCGCGCCGCGCCGGCGAGCTCGTCGGCGTGCTCGGCGCTTTTCTGCACATCGAAGCGCTCGACGAACTGCACGCCAAGGCCGCCGAGGAAGACGCGCGTGATGAAGCTGTCGCGCAGCTCGCGCTTGGCGACGAAGGCGCTGCGCTGCCAGGGCAGGATCGCGAGCAGCACGGCGCCGTCCAGGTAGCTGGTGTGATTCGAGGCGATGACGTACGGGCGCTCGCGCGGCAGGTTCTCGAGGCCGCGCACGGCGAGCGGAATGCGGCAAAGGCGCAGGAACAGCCACGCGCAGCGCTGGCCGACGCGCCAGGTCGGCCGGCCGGGTGCGATCGCCGCGACGACGAAAATGACGAAAAAAAGAACCGCGAACAGCGCCCATGCGTACACCGCGTATAGCAGGCCGCGCGCCACGCGCCAAAAGCGGCGTGTTTGCGGGAAGGCGCCGGCGAGTACCAGGCGCACGAACTGCAGCCACACCGCCTGCGGCTTCACCGAGGAGGGTCCGCGCTCGTAGTACTCGCGCGCCGCGACGCGCCGGATCTTGCCGCTGGAAGTCTTCGGCACCGTGTGCGGCGGCGCCAGCACGATATCGTCGACCGGCGCGCCGATCAGGCCGATGGCGAGCTCGTTGATCTTGACCTTCAGTTCCTGGTGGCGCGCCGCATCGCGCTCGCGCGTCTCGGCGAGCACCACCACGCGCTCGGTGCCGCCGACCGCGTCGGTCGAGCCAAACACGGCGACGCAGCCGCGGCGCACGCCCGCGAGATCGCCCACCGCTTCTTCGAGCTCGTACGGGCTGATGTTGCGTCCGCCGCGGATGATGATGTCCTTCTCGCGCCCGGTGATATGCAGCCGGCCCTGGAACAGATACGCGCGATCGCCGGTGTTCACCCAGTCGCCGTCGAACAGCGTCTTGGTCGCCTCGGGGTTGCGGTAGTAGCCGCTGGTGGCCGACGGCCCGCGGAACTGAAGCTGGCCCTCGTGGCGGTCGGGGAGCTCCAGACCCGCCGCGTCGACCACGCGCAGGTCGTGATCGGCAATCACCGTGCCGCAGGCGACGACCTTGAGCGGCGCCGGATCGCCCGCCTTTGCCCGTATCGCCTCGCTCTCGACCGAAAAATGCTGGCGGTCGATGACGTCGACGCGCCACTGCTCGCCCGGCGGCGTAAACGCGAGGCCAACCGAGGCCTCCGCCAGTCCATAGACGGGCGACATCACCTTGCGGGCGAAGCCATATTTGCCGAAGCGCTCCTCGAACTGCGCCATGGTGTCCGGGCTCACAGGCTCGGCGCCGTTGAAGGCGAAGCGCCACGAAGACAGGTCGAGGCCCTCGAGCTCGTGGTCCGGAATGCGCCGCAGGCAAAGCTCATAGGCGAAGTTCGGGCCGCCGGAGATGGTGCCGCGGTGGCGATGGATCACGCGCAGCCACTGGCTCGGCCGCGAGAGAAACGCGAGCGGCGACATCAGTACCACCGGAAAGCCGAGATACATCGTAGCGAAGCAGCCGCCGATCAGGCCCATGTCGTGATAGAGCGGCAGCCAGCTGACGAACACATCGGCGCTGCCGGCGCGTGCCGCTCGTCCCATCGCGCGCACGTTGGCGAGCAGGTTGGCGTGCGTCAGCACCACGCCTTTCGGCTGCCCGGTGCTGCCCGAGGTGTATTGCAGGAAGCCGATCTGGCCGCTGCCGCCGCGCACCGGCGCGAAGCCTTTGGCGTCCGCAGTGAAATCACCGGGCATCAACACTGCGCGGAGAGATTCCACCTGCGCGCGCAGGAGCCAGGCCAGGGCCTTTGCTTCGGGGATGGTGACCATCAGCGTGGCGGCGGCGCTCTTGAGGATGCCGACGTGGCGCGTGAGGTGATCCTCGATCGTCGTGAGGCGCGCCGGCGGATAGAGCGGCACCGGAATGCCGCCGGCGAGGAGCGTTCCATAAAAACAAAAAAGGTATTCCTTCGAGGTCGGCAGCATGATCGCCACCGTCTGCCCCGGCTGCAGGCCCGCCTCGACGAGCCGCGCGGCATAGGCGAGCGATCCCTCATAGAGCGCGCGATAGCTGATCGCATGCTCGCCGCGCTCGTCGTAGAGATGCACGCTGAGCCGGTCGGGCTGGCGCTCGACGTGATACTCGAGCGCCTCGATCAGCGTCTTCGCCTGATCGGGCGGGCGCACGCCTTCGGACTGCACCAGGCTCGTCACCGTGCGATCGGCGCTCTGCGGCGCCTGCCCGGCGCTCGCCAGCACGAAGCGCAAAAGATCGCGCGGCGTCTCGCTCGAGGCGAGTGCCTGCTCGGGCAGGCTCGCGGCGAACTCGCGCTCGATGCGCAGCACCAGCTCGACGCGCGCCAGGCTGTCGAGACCGAGATCGCGCTCGAGCGAGCTGTCGAGCGCGACGTACACGTCGACGTGCGGCCGTGCTTCGCGCGCCACTTCCGCCACGACCGCGAGCAGGCGGTTGGGATCGATCGAATCGCTCAAGCCGCGCGAGTGTACACTCGCGCGCATGTCGCTCCTGCAGCAAAACGCGAAGCTGCTCGCTGTTTCGCGGCCGGTGACATTCGCCGCCGGAGAGCGCCTCGTGCGCCAGGGCGAGGCGACGCGCGGCGCCTTCATCATCGAAGCCGGATTCGTCGAAGCGCAGGTCGCGATGCCGGGCGGCGGCATGCTGACGGTAGCGGAGCTGCGCGACGGCGACATCTTCGGCGAGATGGCGCTGATCGAGCGCGGCGTGTGCTCGGCGACCGTCACCGCGCGCGCCGAGGTGCGCGGCTGGTTCGTCGAGCGCGAGGACTTTCGCGCGCTGCTGGCGAGCCGCGATCCGGCGGCGCTCGAGCTGTCTCGCGCGCTTACGCAGGTGCTCGCGGCGAAGCTGCGCGTGCTGAACGCCAAAGTGCGTGAGCATCCGGCGGCCGAGGATCGGCCGGCGCGCAAGGCGGCGATGGTCGATTTGTCCCATGCCGGGAAACCATCGTTCGAGTGGCGCCCGTTCCTGCCGCTGCTGCGCTTCTTCGAGGGTTTCGAGCCCGCCGACATCGACGCCGTTGCTGCGATCGGCCGCGCGCTCGAGCTGCCGCGCGACACAGCGCTGTTCGTCTCCGGACAGGCGGCCGAGGCCTGCTTTCTCGTGGTGCGCGGCGCCGTCGAAGTCATTTCCACCAATGGCAAGGTGGAGCGCCGGGTCGCGATCGCAGGGCCGGGAGAGCTCGTCGGCTATCTCGCGGCGCTCGATCGCACGCGCCATGCGGCCAGTGCGCGCGTGCGCGAGAAGGCGTGCCTGCTCGAGCTGCCGGCGAGCGCGCTGGCGAAGCTCTACGAAGGCAAGGACAGCCTGGCGGTGAAGCTGCAGCACGCGATCCACGCCAGCCTGCTGCGCTCGCTCGCCCGCACCAACAATCTGCTCACGCGTCTCATCAGCCACGCGCGTCTCTCTGCGCGCCCAACTGGCAGCGTCGAGCTGGAAGCGGCCCTGCACGGGCAGCTCTGGCGCCCCGAGCACAATGTGAATTCTTCGTGAATCCGAGCGGCCGCGGGCCGCGCGAGCTTGCCCGGCCATTCGGCCGCTGGGACGATGGCGGTCCCGATGAAACCCGGCATCACGCTCAAGCTGTTCCTCGCCATTCTTGCGGCGAGCGTGGCCGCCGCCGCGGCGATGGCACTCGCCACGCGCTACAGCTTCCGCTCGGACTTTCTCGGCTATCTGTCGCAGGTCGAGGCGCAGCGCCTCGATACGCTCTCCGTCGCGCTCGCCGACGACTACCGCCGCAGCGGTAGCTGGGATTCCCTGCGCGGCGACTACTCGCGGCTGCGCGAGATCGCGGTGTCCTCGGCGCAGCTCACGCAGCGGCTGACGCTGCTCGATGCCGAGCATGGCCTGATCGTCGGCAACCGCGACCTGGCGCCCGACGCGACCACGCGCCCGGTGATCGTCGACGACCGCATCGTCGGCTGGATCGCGCGGGCGCCGCTGCGCCGGCTCTCGAGCGCCGCCGAGGAGAGCTTCGAGCAGCAGCAGCTGCGCGCGGCATGGGTGATCGCGGCGCTCGCGGTGGCGCTCGCCGCGGTGCTGGCGCTGCTGCTGGCGCGTGCCTTCCTGCTGCCGCTCAAGCGCATCGCGCAGGCGACCCACCGGCTCGCCGGCGGCATCTACGCGACGCGCGTCGAGGTCCACAGCGCCGACGAGCTCGGCCGCCAAGCGCAGGACTTCAACCGCCTCGCCGAGACGCTCGAGAGGAACGAAACTCTGCGCCGGCGCTTCATGGCCGACGTATCGCACGAGCTGCGCACGCCGCTCGCCGTGCTCTCGGGCGAGCTCGAGGCGCTGGAGGACGGCGTGCGGCCGCTCTCGCGCGAGTCGCTGGCCTCGCTGCGCGGCGAAGTGAATGCGCTCTCCAAGCTGGTCAATGATCTGAACCAGCTCGCCCTTGCGGATGTCGGCGCGCTCGCCTATCGCAAGGAGAAGTTCGACATCGCGCCGCTCCTCGAGCAGGGGCTCGAGTCCTACCGCGATCGCCTGGCGGAGCGCGGCCTCGCGCTTGAGGCCTCCCTGGATAAAGGCGCCGTGGTATTCGCCGACGCCGACCGGCTGCAGCAGATGTTCCGCAACCTGCTCGAGAACGCCGCGCGCTACACCGATCGCGGCGGACGCGTGCGCGTGGCTCTGCGCCGGGCCGGCGGCGAGCTCGCCATCGACTTCGAGGACACCGCGCCCGGCGTGCCGAGCGAGGCGCTGCCGCATCTCTTCGAGCGCTTCTACCGCGTCGAAGGCTCGAGGAGCCGCGCCAACGGCGGCACCGGCCTCGGCCTTTCGATTTGCCGCAGCATTGCCGCGGCGCACGGCGGCGAGATCGCGGCGTCGCCTTCGCCGCTGGGCGGCCTGCGCGTGTCGGTCATCCTGCCGGTCGCGCAATGAGCAAGATCCTGATCGTCGAGGACGAGCCCAAGCTCGCCGCGCTCGAAGCCGACTACCTCGCCGCCGCGGGCTATGAGACCCACGTGATCGCCAACGGACTCGAGGTGGTGCCGTGGGTGCGCGCGCAGGCGCCGGACCTGATCTTGCTCGATCTCATGCTGCCGGGCCGCGACGGGCTCGAAGTGTGCCGCGAGCTGCGCACGTTTTCGGAAATTCCCATCGTCATGGTGACCGCCAGGGTGGAAGAGATCGATCGCTTGATCGGCCTCGACCTTGGCGCCGACGACTATGTCTGCAAGCCCTTCAGCGTTCGCGAGCTGGTCGCTCGGGTCAAGGCGATCCTGCGCCGCGGCCGTGCGCTCGCCGCCGGCCTTAGCCTGGATGAGCAGCGCCACCTGGCGCAGCTCGACGGCCGCGCGCTCGACCTCACGCCGGTCGAATTTCGCCTGCTGCTCGCGCTCGCCTCAAGCCCCGGGCGCGTGTTCCCGCGCGAGCGCCTGCTCGAGCGCCTTTACGAGGATCACCGCGTGGTGACCGACCGCACGGTCGACGCGCATGTCAAAAACTTGCGCCGCAAGCTCGAGGAGATCCGCCCAGGCGAAGAGCTGGTGCGCTCGATCTACGGCGTGGGCTACAAACTGGAGCTCTGATGCGCAGAACGAAGATCATCGGGCTCCTGCTCGTCGCGGCGATCGCCGCCGCGGCGGGTTACTACTATTGGCAAGGACAGTCGACGCCGGCGCCGGCGGCGGCAGCGCCGGGAGCGCCAGGCAAAGGCGGGGGCCGCGGGCCCGGCGGCCCGACGCCGGTGGTCGCGGTGCCGGCGACACAGGGTGACGTCGACATCATCGTCAATGGCCTGGGCACGGTGACGCCGCTGCGCACCGTGACGGTGAAGAGCCGCGTCGACGGCGAGCTGGTGCGGGTGCTGTTCGAGGAAGGCCAGATCGTGAAGCAGGGCCAGGTGCTCGCCGAGATCGACCCGCGCGCCTTCCAGGTGCAGCTGGCGCAGGCCGAAGGCCAGCTCGCGCGCGACCGGGCGCTGCTCGAGAACGCGCGGCTCGACCTCGAGCGCTATCGCACGCTGTTCCAGCAGGACTCGATCGCGAAGCAGCAGGTCGACACGCAGGCCTCGCTGGTGCGCCAGTACGAAGGCGCGGTCGCGGTCGACCGCAGCCAGATCGACAACGCCAAGCTGCAGCTCGCCTATACGCGCATCAGCGCGCCGATCGGCGGGCGCGTCGGCCTGCGCCTGGTCGATCCGGGCAACATCGTGCGCGCCGGCGACACCACCGGGCTGGTCGTCATCACGCAGCTGCAGCCGGTGGCGGTGGTCTACACGGTGCCGCAGGACCTGCTGCCGGCGGTGATGAAGCGGGTGCAGTCCGGAGACAAGATCGCGGTCGAGGCTTGGGATCGCGAGCAGAAGGCAAGACTTGCCGAGGGCATGCTGGCCTCTGCCGACAACCAGGTGGACCCGCAAACCGGGACCGTCAAGCTCAAGGCGCAGTTCGCCAACGACGACGCCGGCCTGTTCCCGAACCAGTTCGTCAACGTGCGCATGAAGCTCGACACGCTGCGCGACGCGGTGATCGTGCCCTCGGCCGCGGTGCAGCGCGGCGCGCAGGGCATGTTCGTCTACGTGGTAGGGCCCGACAACAAGGTGATGCTGCGCACGGTGAAGCTCGGTCCGGCTGACGGCCAGCGCCAGGCGATCGCCGAAGGCGTCGCGCCGGGCGAGATGGTGGTCACTGACGGCACCGATCGCCTGCGCCCCGGCGCGCAGGTGGAAGTGGCCTCTGCCCGCCCCGAGTTGAAACCCGTTCCTTCAGGAAAAGCCGGCGGCGGCAAGCGGCGCGACAAGGCGGCCGGCGGATGAATCCCTCGCGGCTTTTCATCCTGCGCCCGGTCGCGACCTCGCTCCTCATGGTCGCGGTGCTGCTCGCGGGCTTCGTGGCGTATCGCCAGCTGCCGATCTCGGCGCTGCCGCAAGTCGACTATCCAACTATCCAGGTGTTCACCTTCTACCCTGGCGCGAGCCCCGAGGTGATGGCCTCGTCGGTCACCGCGCCGCTCGAGCGCCAGTTCGGCCAGACGCCGGGACTCAAGCAGATGCTCTCGACCAGCTCGGGCGGCGCCTCGGTGATCACGCTGCAGTTCGATCTCGCCGTGCCGCTCGATGTCGCCGAGCAGGGCGTGCAGGCGGCAATCAACGCCGGCTCGAATCTCCTGCCGCAGGACCTGCCGGCGCCGCCGGTGTACAGCAAGGTGAATCCGGCCGACGCGCCGATCATCACGCTCGGGCTCTCGTCGCGCACCATGACGCTGCCGGATATCCAGAACCTTGCCGATACGCGCCTCGCGCAGAAGCTCTCGCAGGTCGCGGGCGTCGGCCTGGTGACGCTTTCCGGCGGCCAGCGCCCGGCGGTGCGCGTGCAGGCGAATCCGCTGGCGCTCGCGGCGAACGGGCTCGGGCTCGAGGACCTGAGGAGCGCGATCGCGGCGGCCAACGTTAAGCGCGCCAAGGGCAGCCTCGACGGGCCGAGCCGTGCCTACACCATCGACGCCAACGACCAGCTCGCCTCCGCCCCGCAGTACCGCGCGGTGGTGGTGGCCTACCGCAACGGCGCGCCGATCTATCTCTCGGACGTCGCCGACGTGGTCGACGGCGCCGAGAACGCGCGGCTCGCCGCGTGGATGAACCAGGTGCCTGCGGTCATTCTGAATATCCAGCGCCAGCCGGGGGCCAACGTGATCGACGTGGTCGATCGGATCAAGCGCCAGCTGCCGCAGCTGCAGGCGGGGCTGCCGGCGGCGATCGATGTCGCGGTGCTCACCGATCGCACGGTGACGATCCGCGCCTCGGTGCACGACGTGCTGATGGAACTGATGCTCGCGGTAGGGCTGGTCGTGGCGGTGATCTTCGTGTTCCTGCGCAACCTGCGCGCCACCGTGATCCCGAGCGTCGCGGTGCCGCTCTCGCTCATCGGCACTTTCGGCTTCATGTACCTGGCGGGTTTTTCGATCAACAACCTGACGCTGATGGCGCTGGTCGTGGCCGCGGGCTTCGTGGTCGACGATGCCATCGTGGTGATCGAGAACATCGCGCGCTATATCGAGGCGGGCGAGCCGCCGTTGCAGGCGGCGCTGAAGGGCTCCGAGCAGATCGCCTTCACCATCATCTCGCTCACCTTCTCGCTGATCGCGGTGCTGATCCCGCTGCTGTTCATGGGCGATGTCGTCGGGCGCCTGTTCCGCGAGTTCGCGGTGACGCTGGCGGTGGCGATCCTGATCTCGGCGGTGGTCTCGCTCACGCTGACGCCGATGATGTGCGCACGCCTGCTGCGGCCCGAGCGCGAGCAGCAGTCGCGCTTCAGCCGCCTCGCCGGCCAGGGGTTCGACCATGTCATTGCAAAGTACGAGCGAGCGCTGGACTGGGTGCTCGAGCGCCAGCCAGCCACGCTGCTGGTCTGGCTCGCGGCGCTGGTCCTGACGGTGGTGCTCTATTTCGTCGTACCCAAGGGTTTCTTCCCGGTGCAGGACACCGGCGTGATCCAGGGAATTTCGGAGGCGCCGCAGACCGTCTCGTTTCCCGCGATGGCCGAGCGCCAGCAGGCGCTCGCCGACGTGATCCTGCGCGATCCGGCGGTCGAGAGCCTGTCGTCCTTCATCGGGGTGGACGGCACCAACGTGACGCTGAACAGCGGCCGCATGCTGATTAATCTTAAGCCGCTCGCGGAGCGCCGCCTGCATGCGTCGGACGTCATCCGCCGACTGCAGCCCGAGCTCGCGAAGATTCCCGGCATCACGCTCTACATGCAGCCGATCCAGGACCTGACGGTCGAGGATCGCGTCAGCCGCACGCAGTACCAGTACACGCTCGAGGCCGCGGACGCGAAGCTGCTCTCCGAATGGGTGCCGCGCCTCGTCGAGCGGCTCTCGCAGGTGTCCCAGCTGACGGACGTTGCGTCCGACCTGCAGGACCAGGGGCTGCAGGCCTACGTCGACATCGACCGCGACAGCGCCGGGCGCCTGGGTATCACGCCGGCGGCGATCGACACCGCGCTCTACAACGCCTTCGGCCAGCGCCTGATCTCGACCATCTTCACGCAGTCGACGCAGTACCGCGTGGTGCTCGAGGTGAAGCCCGAGTTCCGGCTCGGCCCGGAGGCGCTGAAGGAGATCCGCGTCGCCTCCTCGTCGGGCCAGCAGGTGCCGCTCGACGCGATCGCGCGCCTCAGCACCGGCACGGCACCGCTCGCCATCAGCCATATCGGACAGTTCCCGGCGGCGACGATCTCGTTCAACCTGGCGCGCGGCGCGTCGCTCGGCGACGCGGTCGACGCGATCACCGCGGTGGAGCGCGATCTCGGCCTGCCGCCGGCGGTGCAGACCGAGTTCCAGGGCGCGGCGGCCTCGTTCCGCGAGTCGCTCGGCGCCACGCTGCTGCTGGTGCTCGCGGCAGTGGTCACCATGTACATCGTGCTCGGCGTGCTCTACGAGAGCTACATCCACCCGGTGACGATCCTGTCGACGCTGCCCACCGCCACCGTCGGCGCGCTCGCCGCGCTGCTCGTCGGGCGCCAGGAGCTCGGCATCGTCGCCGTGATCGGCATCATTCTGCTGATCGGCATCGTGAAGAAGAACGCGATCATGATGATCGACTTCGCGCTGGATGCCGAGCGCCTCGAAGGGAAATCGCCGCGCGACGCGATCCGCCAGGCTTGCCTGCTGCGCTTCCGGCCGATCCTGATGACGACTTTCGCCGCGCTGTTCGGCGCGCTGCCGCTGATGCTCGGCGGCGGCGTCGGCTCGGAGCTGCGCCATCCGCTCGGCCTCACCATGGTCGGCGGGCTGATCGTCAGCCAGGTGCTCACGCTGTTCACCACGCCGGTGATCTACCTCTACTTCGACCGCATGGCGCGCCGCTACCGTCGGGAAGCGCTGGCATGAACCTCTCGGCGCCGTTCGTCGCGCGGCCGGTGGCGACGACCCTGCTCGCGATCGGCGTGGTGCTGGCAGGGGCGCTCGCCTTCACGCAGCTGCCGGTGTCGCCGCTGCCGCAAGTCGACTTCCCGACGATCTCGGTGCAGGCGCAGCTGCCCGGCGCGAGTCCCGAGACCATGGCCTCGACGGTGGCGACGCCGCTCGAGCGCAGCCTCGGGCGCATCGCCGGCGTCACCGAGATCACTTCATCGTCTTCGCTCGGCTCGACTCGCATCACGCTGCAGTTCGACCTCAACCGCAACATCAACGAGGCCGCGACCGAGGTGCAGTCGGCGATCAATGCCGCTCGCAGCCAGCTGCCCTCGGGCATGCCGAACAACCCGACCTACAGGAAAGTGAATCCCGCGGATGCGCCGATCATGGTGATGACCCTCACCTCCGACAGCATGACGCGCGGCCAGATGTACGACTGGGCGTCCACCGTCGTGGCGCAAAAGCTCTCGCAGGTGCGCGGCGTCGGCCAGGTCACCGTGGGCGGCAGCGCGCTGCCGGCAGTGCGCGCCGAGCTCAATCCCACCGCGCTCAGCGCCTATGGCATCGGCCTGTCGGAGGTGCGCAATGCGCTCGGCGCCGCCAACGCCAACCGCCCAAAGGGCCTGGTCGAGGATGGCGAGCGCGTCTGGTGGATCTACGCGAGCGACCAGGCGCAGACCGCGGCGGAATACCTGCCGCTCATCGTCTCCTACAAGAACGGCGCCGCGGTGCGGCTCGCCGACGTCGCCGAGGTGGTCGACTCGGTGCAGGACGTGCGCAACGCCGGCGAGGCGAACGGGCGGCCGGCGGTGCTGCTGATCATCAACCGCGAGCCGAACGCCAACATCCTCGAGACGGTACAGCGCATCCGCGACCTGACGCCGTGGCTGCAGGCGTCGATCCCGGCGGCGGCGGAGCTGGGCATCGCCATGGAGCGCACCGCCAGCATCCGCGCCTCGCTTTCGGAAGTGGAGAAGACGCTGCTCATCGCCGTCGGCCTGGTCATCCTGGTGGTGTTCGTCTTTCTGCGGCGCTTGCGCGCCACGCTGATCCCTGCGGCCGCGGTTCCGGTCTCGATCGTCGCCACCTTCGGCTTCATGTACCTCGCGGGCTTCAGCCTGAACAACCTCTCGCTGATGGCGCTGATCGTCGCCACCGGCTTCGTGGTCGACGACGCCATCGTGGTGCTGGAGAACGCGACGCGCCATATCGAGGCGGGCATGACGCCGATGGCGGCGGCGCTCGCGAGCGCGCGCGAGGTCGGCTTTACCGTGATCTCGATGAGCCTGTCGCTCGTCGCGGTGTTCATTCCGATCCTCTTCATGGGCGACATCGTCGGGCGCCTGTTCCGCGAGTTCGCGGTGACGCTGTCGGTCGCGATCCTGGTCTCGCTGGTGGTCTCGCTCACGCTCACGCCGATGATGTGCGCGCGGCTGCTCTCGCCGGCGCGGCGCGATCCGGGGCGCCTGTATCGCGTGAGCGAGCGCCTGTTCGAGGCGCTGCGCCGCGGCTATGGACGCAGCCTGGGCTGGGCGCTCGCCCATCCGCTGGTGATGGTGGCGGTGCTCGCCACCGCGGTCGGGCTCAACATCTATCTGTACATCGTCATTCCGAAGGGCTTCTTCCCGCAGCAGGACACCGGGCGCTTGGTCGGCTTCATCCGCGCCGACCAGACGGCCTCGTTCCAGGCGATGCAGGAGAAGATGGCGCTGATCGTGCGCATGGTGCGCGCCGACCCGGCGGTCGACAGCGTCACCGCGGTCACGGGCGGCGGCTTCGGCGCGCGCAACTCGGGCTTCATGTTCGTCGCGCTCAAGCCGCTCGCCGAGCGGCCGTCCGCCGATCAGGTGGTGGCGCGCCTGCGGCCGGCGCTGTCGCATGTGCCCGGGGCGAACTTGTTTCTCGTGCCGGTGCAGGACGTGCGCGTCGGCGGGCGCCAGTCGAGCGGCACTTACCAGTACACGCTGCAAAGCGACGATCTCGATGCGCTGCGCCTCTGGACCACGCGCCTGCAGACCGCGCTCGCGAGCGTGCCGCAGCTTGCCGACGTGACGAGCGACCAGGAAACGCGCGGCCTGCAGGCGATGGTGGTGATCGACCGGCCGACCGCGGCGCGCCTGGGCATCACGCCTGATCTCATCGACCAGACGCTCGGCAACGCCTTCGGCCAGCAGGTGGTCTCCACGATTTATACGGAGCGCAATCAGTACCGCGTGGTGATGGAAGTCGACCCGCGCTATGCGCAGGGGCCCGAAGCACTGAAGGAGGTTTACCTCAAGAGCGCCGCGGGCGAGGTGGTACCGCTCTCGGCAGTGGCGCGCTACGACTATTCGAACGCGCCGCTGTCGGTCAACCACCAGGGCCAGTTCGCCGCCTCGACCATCTCCTTCAACCTGCCCGAAGGCGTGTCGCTGTCGCAGGCGGCGGCGGTCATCGACGACACGATGGCGCGCATCGGCGTGCCGGCGAACGTCTACGGCTCCTTCCAGGGCACGGCGCGCTCCTTCCAGACCACGCTCGCGCGCCAGCCGTGGCTGATCCTTGCCGCGATTCTCGCCATGTACCTGGTGCTCGGCATCCTCTACGAGAGCACGGTTCACCCGCTCACCATTTTGTCGACGCTGCCCTCAGCCGGCCTGGGCGCGTTGCTCGCGCTGATGGCGTTCAAGGCCGAGTTCACCGTGATCGCGCTGATCGGCGTGTTCCTGCTCATCGGTCTGGTGAAGAAGAACGCCATCCTGATGGTCGACTTCGCGCTCGATGCCGAGCGCGCGGGGAAGGCGCCGCGCGAGGCGATCTACGAAGCCTGCCTGCTGCGCTTCCGGCCGATCATGATGACCACCATGGCGGCGCTGCTTGGGGCGCTGCCCTTGGTATTACGTCGAGGCGACGGCGCGGAGCTGCGCCAGCCGCTCGGCATCGCGATCGTCGGCGGGCTTATCCTCTCCCAGCTGTTGACGCTCTATACGACGCCGGTGGTCTATCTCTACGTCGACCGCTTCAACCGCTTCTGGCTGCGCAGCGTACGTCGCCGGCTGGAGAGCGCGCCATGAAGTGGGCCTTGCTGCTGACGGTGACGCTGACCGCGTGCGCAGTCGGCCCCGACTACCGCAAGCCGGAGATGCCGGCGCCAGCGCAGTTCAAGGAGCTGGAAGGCTGGGGGCAGGCACAGCCGAAGGACGAGCTGCCGCGCGGCTCGTGGTGGACGATGTTCGGCGATGCCGAGCTGGATGCGCTGATGAAGCGCGTCGACGTGTCGAACTTCACCATCCAGGCCGCCGAAGCGCGCCTGCGCCAGGCACGCGGGGTGGCCGACCAGGCGCGCGCCGGACTCTTTCCGACGGTGACGGCGAACGCCTCGGCGACGCGCAGCAAGGCGCCGTCGCTCTCGAACCAGCCCTCGTTCGCCACCGGCGCGGTGAACAACTACAACGCGGGATTGAACGCTAGCTGGGAGCTCGATCTCTGGGGCCGCGTGCGCCGCTCGGTCGAGCAGGGCGAGGCGAATTTCCAGGCGAGCGCGGCGCAGCTCGAGGCGGCGCGCCTCTCGGCGCGCTCAACGCTCGCGCAGAACTACTTTGCGCTGCGCGTCGCCGATGCGACCAAGCGCCTGCTGGAAGAGACCGTGCGCGCCTATCAGCGCTCGCTCGAGCTCACCGAGAATCGCTACAAGGCGGGCGTCGCCGCGCGCGTCGACGTGGTGCAAGCCGAAGTGCAGCTGAAGAGCACGCAGGCGAGCCTGATCGATCTCGGCGTCGAGCGCGCGCAGCTCGAGCACGCCATCGCGCTGCAGCTCGGCGAAGCGCCGGCGAACTATGCCATGCTGCCGGCGGATCTCGCGCTCAAGATGCCGCAGATCCCGGTGGCGATGCCCTCGGAGCTCCTCGAGCGCAGGCCCGACATCGCCGCCGCCGAGCGCGCGGTGCAGGCGGCGAACGCGCAGATCGGCGTCGCCAAGGCCGCCTTCTTCCCTTCGCTCACGCTCACCGGCGGCACGGGGTTCCGCACCACCAACTTCGCCAATCTGTTCACCGCTCCCGCCCGCTTCTGGTCGCTCGGCGCGGCTGCGGCGGAAGGGCTGTTCGACGGCGGCGCGCGCCGCGCGGTCAGCGACCAGGCGATCGCCGCCTACGATGCGCAGGTCGCGACTTACCGGCAGACGGTGCTGACCGGGTTCCAGGAGGTCGAGGACAACCTGGCGGCGCTGCGCATCCTCGAGGACGAAGCGCGCCTGCAGGACGAGGTGGTGCGCGCGGCGCGCCACGCGGTCGATCTCACCAACAACCAATACCAGGCCGGCGTGGTGAGCTATCTCAACGTCATCACGGCGCAGACCACCGCGTTCAATAACGAGCGCACCGCGATGAATCTGCTCGGCCGGCGACTGACCGCGAGCGTCGCGCTGATCAAGGCGCTGGGCGGGGGCTGGACCGCAGGCGAGCTAGTCAAGTAGGCGGATCGAGACGAAGGGTCGGCCGTTGCGCGTTTCCGCGAACAGGGCGCCGTATTCGGGCAGCTCGACCCAGGCCGCGGTGTCGCGCGTCAGCGGCTCGGAGGCGACCAGGATCGAATCGGCGTGCTCGGCGCCGCCCGTCATCTTCCATTCGCCCTCGTGCAGTCCGTAGTCGCGCCCGAGCGTGTACCAGAGCGACAGGAAGGAGAGGTTCGCCTCGTGCACGCGCGCCGCATCCTCGGTGCGGTAGCAGCCGAAGTCGAAGCAGTAGCGCAGCGCCGCGAGCTGCCGGCCGTTGGCGATGAACAGATTCACCGACGAGGACTGCGCGATGCCGACGCGCTCGCGCGCGCCGCGCAGGATGCCGAGCGTGTCCTCGATTGCCGCGAACACCTCGGATTCGCTCGAGTCGCCGGTCGCGTCTTTCAGCCGCGAAACAAAGAGGGCGTAGATCCATTCGCTGTCGGTGGTGCCGCGGATGCGGCCGATGTATTCGGGGCGGATCTCCTTCGCGAGATGCGGCTTCATATCCTGGATGCCGGCGAGATCGCCGTTATGCGCAAGCGCCCAGGGCAGCCCGTCGAACTGGAATGGATGCACGTTCTGCAGCGAGATGTCGACCGCGGTCGAGTAGGCGACGCCGCGCACGTGCGCGAGCACGCAGCCGGCGCGCACTTTCTCCGCCAGGTTCTTGAGGTTGCGATCGAACACCGGCAGCGACGGCGAGCCGTAGAAGAACGGTTTTCCCGGCGTATGCGAGGCCGAGTCCCACGCGCGCAAGCCGAAGCCCGCGAGGTTGAGGAGATTCAGCATCTTCGGCATGTAGCTCTGCCGCACCAGCGCCGAATCGGGCTGGAACAGCAGGTTGTCGAGCACCACCGGCTCGCCGAGGTAGAGCAGCGCGCGGCACATTACTTCTTGGTCTCCTCCGAGCGGTCGGTGGCCGGCGCCGGCGTGCGCGACAGCGCCGCAATCTCGGCACGCAGCTCGGGCGTCATCGCGATCTTCACCGAGTCGAGCGAGGCCTGCAGCTGCTCGAGGCTGCGCGCGCCGATGATCGGCGCGGTGACGGCCGGATGCGCGCCGACCCAGGCAACTGCGACGCTCATCGGGTGCCAGCCGCGGCTGCGGCAGAAATCGGCGAAGCGCGCTGCGGTTTCGTGCATCCAGGCGTCGCCGTAGCGGCTCTCGTACATCTTGTTGGTCGCGAGCCGGCCCTGCGCGCCCTTTTGCGCGTACTTGCCGGAAAGCAGGCCGCCGCCCGCCGGGCTGTAAGGGACCACCGCAACAGCATTCGCCTGCGCCATCGGCAGGATCTCAACCTCGGCCTGGCGCTTCACCAGGTTGTACATCGGCTGGATCGCCTGCAAGCGCGCCCAGCCACGCGCCTCCTGGAGGCCAAGGGCCTGCTGCGTCTGCCAGGCCGCATGGTTGGACAGGGCTGGATAGAGCACCTTGCCCGCGCGTACCAAATCCTCCATCGCGCGCATCGACTCGTCGAGCGGCGTAAGCGGGTCCTGCTGGTGCAGGTAGAGGACATCGATGCGATCGGTGCCCAGGCGCTTGAGGCTCGCCTCCACAGCGCGGCTCACGTGCCGGCGCGAGTTGCCGCGCGCATTGAGGTCGCTTCCGGTCGGGTTGAAGCACTTGGTCGCGACGACCAGCGCATCGCGCTCGCCGCGCATCAGCTCGCCGAGAATGACTTCCGAGGCTCCCTTGTTGTACTGGTCGGCGCTGTCGAAGAAGTTGATCCCGGCCTCGCGGCCGGCGCGGTACATGCGCGCGGATTCCTGCGCATCGGCATCGCCACCGAAGGACATCGTGCCGAAGCACAATTGCGAGACCTGCACGCCGCTGCGGCCAAGGGGACGGGTGTTCATGCGCCCATGCTGTCCCCGCGACTTGACCGCAGTCAAGAATGCGCTTGCCGTGGCTCCCCGATAATAGGGCCTCGCATGAAAGGAAAAACCAGGCCCACCCCCAAGGGCAGAATGGTCGACGCCAAGGCACTGGCGGACGTCCAGGGGCTGCTCGGCGACGCGCCGCGGCGGCGCGATCTCCTGATCGAGCACCTGCACAAGCTCAACGACCACTATGGGCACCTGCCCGCGGCGCAGCTCGCCGCGCTGGCGCAGGAGATGCGCCTGGCGCTTACAGAGGTGTACGAGGTCGCGACCTTCTACCACCACTTCGAAGTGGTGAAGGAAGGCGAGCCCGCACCGCCGCCGCTCACGGTGCGCGTCTGCGACTCGATCGCCTGCGAGCTGGCCGGCGCTGCATCCCTTCTAAAAATGAATCTCGGATCGGGCGTGCGGGTCATCCCGGCGCCGTGCGTCGGCCGCTGCGAGGTCGCGCCGTGCGTGCACGTCGGCGAGAACCCGGTCGGCAACGCCACGGCTGACAAGGTGCGCGCCGCCGTCGACAAGAAGCAGCACGATTGCCCGATCGCGCCTTATATCGGCTACAAGGAATATCGCAAGGACGGCGGCTACAAGCTGATCCGCGACGGCCTCGCCGGCAAGCACCAGCGCGAGGCGCTGACCAAGATCATGGAGGACTCGGGCCTGCGCGGCCTCGGCGGCGCGGGCTTCCCCGCCGGGCGCAAATGGCGCCTGGTGGCCGCCGAGCCGGCGCCGCGCGTGATGGCAGTCAACATCGACGAAGGCGAGCCTGGCACCTTCAAGGACCGCTGGTATCTCGAGCGCGATCCGCATCGCTTCCTCGAGGGCATGCTGGTGGCCGCCTGGTGCGCCGGTGTCGGCGAGATCTGGATCTATCTGCGCGATGAATACGCCGGCTGCCGCGCCATCCTGGAGAAGGAGTTGGCGCTGCTGAAGGCTGATGCGCCATGCGCGCTGCCGCCGATTCACTTGAGGCGAGGCGCCGGCGCCTACATCTGCGGCGAAGAGTCGGCGATGATCGAGTCGATCGAGGGCAAGCGCGGCATGCCGCGGCTGCGGCCGCCTTACGTGGCGCAGGTCGGCTTGTTCGGGCGGCCGACGCTCGAGCACAACATGGAAACCGTGTACTGGGTGCGCGAGATCGTCGAGAAGGGCGCGCAGTGGTTCGCCTCGCTGGGCCGCAATGGACGCAAGGGCCTGCGCTCGTTCTCGGTTTCCGGGCGGGTGAAAAAGCCGGGCGTGCATCTCGCGCCGGCTGGAATTACCTTGAAGGAACTAGTCGAGGAGTACTGCGGCGGCATGCTGCCCGGCCATGAGTTGTATGCCTACCTGCCCGGTGGCGCCTCAGGCGGCATCCTGCCGGCGTCCAAGGCCGATATTCCGCTCGACTTCGACACGCTGCAGCCGCACGGCTGTTTCATCGGCTCCGCGGCCGTGGTCGTGCTGTCGACCAGAGACAAGGCGGCGAGCGCGGCGCTCAACCTGATGAAGTTCTTCCACGACGAGTCCTGCGGCAAGTGCACGCCCTGCCGCGTCGGCACCGCCAAGGCGGCGACGCTGATGCAGGAGAAATCCTGGAACCAGCCGCTGCTGCAGGAACTCTCACAGGCAATGATGGACGCTTCGATCTGCGGGCTGGGGCAAGCGGCGCCCAATCCCGCGCTGACGGTCATGAAATATTTTCCGCACGAGGTGCAGTAATGGAACGCGTCTCGACGCAGCAGATCGCCATGATGCCGATCGAGTTCAAGCTGAACGGCCAGACGGTGGTCGGGCGGCCCGACGAGCCGATCATCACCACCGCGAAGCAGCACGGCATCAACATCCCGCACTTGTGCCACGGCGGCAACCAGCGCTCGGACGGTAACTGCCGCGCCTGCGTCGTCGAGATCAAGGGCGAGCGCGCGCTCGCGCCCTCGTGCTGCCGCTTCCCAATCACCGGCATGGAGGTCACCACGAACTCGCCGCGCGCGCTGACCTCGCAGAAGATGGTGCTCGAGCTCTTGCTCTCCGACATGCCGAAAGAGCAGTACACGCTCCAGAACAAGGTGCTCAGCTGGGCCAAGCGCCTGGGCGTTGGCGAGCCGCGCTTCGCGGCCAGAAAGCAGCCGAAGGCGGATATCTCGCACCCGGCGATCGCGGTGAACCTCGACGCCTGCATCCAGTGCACGCGTTGCGTGCGCGCCTGCCGCGAAGTCCAGGTGAACGACGTCATCGGCTACGCCTACCGCGGCGATCGGTCCGTGCCGGTGTTCGACTTCGACGATCCGATGGGCGAATCGACCTGCGTCGCCTGCGGCGAGTGTGTGCAGGCCTGCCCGACCGGCGCGCTGATGCCGGCGAGGGGCGTCGGGCTCAAGCCGATAGAAAAGAAAGTCGACTCGGTCTGCCCATTCTGCGGCGTGGGCTGCCTGCTCACCTATCACGTCGCCGAGCAGAAGATCCAGTTCGTCACCGGCAAGGACGGCCCTTCGAATCACAACCGCCTGTGCGTCAAGGGACGCTACGGCTTCGACTACGCCCACCATCCGCATCGCCTGACGAAGCCGCTGATCCGCAAGGCGGGCGTCGCGAAGTCGGCCGATTTCACCGTCGACCCGGGCAACTGGTCGGAAGTGTTCCGCGAGGCGAGCTGGGAAGAAGCGCTCGAGCTCGCCGCTTCGGGCCTCAAGCGGCTGCGCGACCAGGATCGCTACAGCCTCGCGGGGTTTGGCTCCGCTAAAGGCAGCAATGAAGAGGCGTACCTATTCCAGAAGCTGGTGCGCACGGGCTTCGGCACGAACAACGTCGACCATTGCACGCGCCTGTGCCACGCCTCGTCGGTGGCGGCGCTGCTCGAGGGCATCGGCTCC
>DASWER010000621.1:0-2975 GCA_036394655.1 Burkholderiales bacterium | reverse complement strand
TGCGCCCACGCGAACACCGGCATGAACGCCAGCAGGATTTTGAGCAGCCTCATTGCATCTCCCGGTCAGTCACAGCGTACCGTCATCCCGCCATCGACCACGATCTCGGTGCCGGTGATGAAGCGCGCTTCGTCGGAGGCGAGAAACAGCACCGCGTTGGCCGTATCGCGCCCGTCGCCCGCGAAGCCCAATGGAATGCGCTTCACCCGGCTTTTCAGCAACGCTTCCACGTCGCCACCCATTCGCTGTTTCGCAAGGCGCGCCTCGACCATCGGCGTATGCAGCTGGCCGGGCACGACCGAGTTCACGCGGATGCCTTTGCTCGCGTACTGCACGGCCACCACGCGCGAGAGCTGGATCACCCCGGCCTTGGTTGCGGCATAGGCGACCTGCGCCGAACCGCTCCAGCGAATTGCCGAGGCCGACGCGATGTTGACGATCGCGCCGCCGCGCTGAGCCTCCATCACCGGCAGGGCGTGCTTGCACGCAAGGAACACGCTCTTCAGGTTGAGATCGACCTGCGCATCCCAGACCTCCTCGGTCATCTCGACCGGTCCGCCGGCTGCAGAGCCGCCGACGTTGTTCACCAGGATGTCGAGGCGGCCGAACTGCTTGACGCAGGCTGCGATCATTTCCTTGACTGCGGCGCCATCGGTGACATCGCAGATGTGCGTCGCGATGCCGGGCGCCTTCGCCACCGTTTCCTCGAGGCTGCGCGCATCGCGATCGACGGCGAATACTTTCGCGCCTTCCTCGACGAAGCGCACGGTGGTGGCGCGACCATTGCCCCAGCCCGGGCCGATCGAGCCGGCGCCGGCAATGAGCGCAACCTTGTCCTTAAGCCGCGAACCCATAGAGGCGCTGCGGGTTGTCGACCAGCAGCGCCTGGCGCTGCGCTTCGGTCGGCGCGATCTCGCTGATGAGATCGACCAGATCGCCGTCGTCCGGCACTTCCTTGAGATTCGGGTGCGGCCAATCGGTGCCCCACACGGCGCGCTGGCCGAATTCAGCCACCAGCTTGCGCGCGAACGGCACCGCGTCCTTCCACGGCGCGCGTTGCTTCGAGATCCGCTCGGAACCGCTCACCTTGACCCAGACGTGCTTCGCTCGCAGCAGCTCGACCAGGGCCTTGAAGTCGGCATGGTCCAGTCCTTTCGAGGCGTCGATGCGGCCCATATGGTCGATGACTACCGGTACCGGCGAGCGCATTAGCGCCGGCGCGAGCTCGGCGATGCGGCTGCCATCCATATGAATCTGCAGATGCCAGCCGATCGCCGCGAGCCGCGTCGCCATGGCGAGCACCTCCTCGATGCGATCGCCTTTGCCGAGGTGGTCCATGTAGTGGAAGCGCACGCCGCGGAAGCCGAGCTTGTCGAGCTGCTTCAGCTCCACGGTCGGCGTCGCCGCTGGCGCCAGCGCGATGCCACGGTAGCTCTTGTTGGCGGCGAGCAAATCGGCCGCAGCCGAGTTGTCGAAGCCATGCGCCGCCGACTGCACGACGACGCCGCGCTCGATGCCCAGGTGTTTGTGCAGCGCGAACAGCGTTTCTTTCGGCGCATCGCAGGTCGGCGTATAGCTGCGCTCCGGCGCGAAGGGAAAGTGCTGGTGCGGACCGAAGACATGGAAGTGCGTGTCGCAGGCACCGCGCGGCAGCTTGAGCTCCGGCTTGCGCGGTTTCATCTTGAAGGAAGGGGAGGGCTCGTTCATGATGCGCGAGGAGATTCTATGGCGAAAAGCCCACTCGGAAAGCTCAAGTCCACGGCCATCGGCGTGACCGAGCTGCCGCGTTTCGACGCGAAGATCCTCATGGGCTTTCGCGCGCTCGAGGATCTCACCGGTACCACATCGGACGCGCTCGACGAATGCGGCATCGCGGGTGCCGTGCCCGCATCGGTTCTAAAACCTACAGACCCCGGCGCGCGCATTGTCGGCCAGGCGCTCACCGTCTTGAACCGGAAGGTAAGCGAGCCACGCAAAGTGTCCGGTCTTGCCGACATCGAAGCGCACAACCTCGCCGAGCCGGGCGACGTGCTGGTGGTGCAAGGCGTCGCCGGCATCTCGAGCATGGGCGGCGTGTCGGCAAGCATCGGCAAACGCCAGGGCGAGATCGCAGCGATTGTCGACGGCGCAGTGCGCGACATCGATCACTCGCGGCGCATCGGCTATCCGATCTGGTCGGCGGGCGTGAGCCCGATCACCGGCAAGTGGCGCATCGAGACCATGGCGGTGAACCATCCGGTGCAGATCGCCGGCATCGAAGTGAAACCGGGCGATCTCGTCATCGCCGACGAATGCGGCGTCTGCTTCGTGCCTTTCGCTCGCGCGGCGGAGGTGCTTGCCGTGGCGCAGCGGATGGCGGCATCCGAAGCGCAGCGATTAAAGAAGCTCGACGAGGGAATTCCGCTCGCGGACTTCGTTAAACTGCCGCGATGAAGTTTTTCACCTATCTGCTTGCACTGAGCTCAGCCCTCGCATGGGCTCAGGACTATCCCAGCAAGCCGGTGCGCATGGTGGTCGGTTTCCCGCCGGGCGGCGGCACGGATGTCGTCGCGCGCATTCTGCAGCCGCGGCTCACCGAGCTCCTCGGCCAGACCATCGTGATCGACAACCGGCCGGGTGCGACGGGCACCGTCGCTGCGGGGCAGGTGGCGAAGGCGGCGCCCGACGGCTACACCATCATGATGGGCCACGTCTCGGTGAATGCGATCGCGCCGAGCCTGTTCGCCAACCTGCCCTACGACGTCAACCGCGATTTCGCGCCGATTGCGCTCGCGGCATCAGTGCCGCATCTCGTGGTGGTGCATCCATCGCTTCCGGTGACGACGCTGAAGGAGCTCGTCGCCTATCTCAAGGCGCAGCCGGGCAAGCTGACGTACCCCTCCGCGGGCAACGGCAGCATGCCGCATCTCGCGGGCGAGGTGTTCCAGGCCATGGCGGGAGTGAAGATGGTCCACGTGCCGTACAAGGGCTCCGGG
>DASWER010000620.1:0-13267 GCA_036394655.1 Burkholderiales bacterium | reverse complement strand
GTCGTCGCACCAATGCATTTGATCTTTGAGCACATGCGAGACGAACACGGCGCGCTCGCTCCAGGCGCCGCGGAACGCCGCACCGAGCTCGTCGGCGTACAGGCTGCGGGTGAACTCCCGCAACCACGCGGCGAACATCAGCGGCTCGGCGCGGTCGGCTGACATCGTGCCGTCCCACTCCGCAAGGCGCTTCAGCATCTCGCTCGCCTCTCGGCTGGTTCCCGCGATCGCCAGCATGCGCGGCAACAGCTCGCGGGCGGCGGGCGAGACGATGTCGGCTTGCATGCGCGCAAAGCTTGCGCGGTCGTGACGCTGCACGGCCTCCAGCAGCTCGTCGATGCGGCGCGCGCGGTAGGGCGCCTGCCATTCGCTGGTGATGAAGTGCGGATAACCCGGCGGCACGATCTTCTGGTTGGCGGTGACGATCTTGCCGGCGGCGGGATTGAAGCTGCGCGGCAGCTCCTCGAACGGAATGAATCCCGCCCAGTCGTAGCGCGCGTCCCAGCCCGGCGCGGGCGCGAGGCCGTGCAGCCGGTTGTCGCGCTGGCGCACCGGGATGCGGCCCGGTGCGATGAAGCCGATGTTGCCCGCCACGTCGGCATAGCTCAGGTTCTGCTGCGGAGCCTGCAGATCGCGCGTGGCGTCGACGAAGCTCTTCCAGTCGGTCGCTCGCTCGAGCTTGAAAAACGCCGCGAGCGAGCGATCGTTCTCGGCGAGCGCGGTCCACGCCAGCGCGAGGGCATGGCCGCGCGGCGTGGCCTCGAGCGCACTGCGCAGCACGTCGGAAATCACCGGGCCATGCCGCGAAATGCGCACGGTCAGCGGCTCATCGTCGGCGCCTTTGACCTTGATGGTTTCGCGCAGGGCGACGAAGGCGCGCGGTCCGTCGGGCCCGAGGTAGCCGCCGGCGCCGTCGAGCTTCTCCAGATACAGGTCTTGCACGTCGGGTCCGGTATTGGTCGCTGCCCACGCAATGCGCTGATTGCGGCCGATGATGATGCCCGGCACTCCGGGCAGCGTGGCGCCGATGGCATCGAGGCCCGGCGCGTGCAGATGCGCGAAATACCAGACGCCCGGCGCGGTGAGCCCGAGGTGCGGGTCGTTGGCGAGCAGCGGCTTGCCGCTCGCGCTGCGCGCGCCAGTGACGACCCAGCTGTTGGAGGCGCCGCCCTGGGGGACAACGCTGTCGAGCGAGAGCTGCGCCGGCGGCTTCTCGAGCTCGCCGTAGAACTCGCGCAGGTCCGGCAGCGCCGGCGACCCATCGCCGGGATAAGGCGGCAGGAATTCCTGGATCGCTGATGTCGGCAGACGCGAGGCGAGCTGCAGGCGCAGCAATTCATTGCGCCAGTTGCCGCCCAGGTCCCAGGCCATCATCTTGGTCCACGCCACCGAATCGACGGCGCTCCATGGCTCCGGTGTGACGCGCAGGATCCAGAACTCCGGCGGCAGCACCGGTTTCGTGGCCAGGAACGCATTCACACCCGCGGCATAGGCGCCGAGCAATCGCCGCGTGTCGGCGTCGACGTGGCGCAGATTGGCCTCGGCGGTGCGGCGGATGCCGAGTGTGCGCAGGAAGCGATCGGTATCGAGCGCCGCGGCGCCGAGCACTTCGGCGAGACGCCCGGCGCCGATGCGGCGATTCATTTCGAGTTGCCACAGGCGGTCCTGCGCATGCACGAAGCCGAGCGCGAACTGCGCATCGGCTTCCGATTTCGCAAAAATGTGCGGGATGCCGTGCCGATCGCGCAGTACTTCGACTTCTGCGCCCAGGCCCGCGAGCTCGATCTCGCCGGTGACGTGCGGCAACGACAAACGCAGATAGAAATAGCCGCCGACGGTGGCGCCGCCGATCAGGAGGAGGACTGCGAAGAGCAGCCGGAAGGCGCGACGCCGCACCGCCGCAATTCTGTTATAACCAATGCGTTAGGACAACTCCGGGACTCGATGCTCTACAGTCTTTACGAGGCGCAGCACATGGCGCTCGCGCCGCTGCGCTTCATGGCGGAATGGTCGCGCGGCTGGTTCGGGCATCCTTTCAGTCCGCTCGCGCACTGGCCGCTTTCGCGCCGTCTCGCCGCCTCGAGCGATCTGTTCCTGCGGGTCACCGAGCGCTATGAAAAGCCGAAGTGGGATCTGCCCGAGGTCGAGATCGAAGTGGCGCAGGAAAAGCCGTTCTGCCGCCTGATCCATTTCAAGCAAGCCACGCAGAAGCAGCACAAGGTGCTCCTGGTCGCGCCGCTCTCCGGGCATCACGCTACGCTGCTGCGCGATACGGTGCGCGCCTTGCTGCCCGAGCACGATGTCTGGATCACCGACTGGATCAACGCCCGCATCGTGCCGCTTTCCGCGGGCCCGTTTCATCTCGCCGATTACGTCGATTACGTTCGCGACTGGATCACGTTGCTTTCACCGTGCCTGCACGTCATCTCGGTATGCCAGCCGACAGTGCCGGTGCTCGCGGCCGCATCGCTCATGGCCTGGCGCCGCGAAGCCCAGCCGCTTACGCTGGTGATGATGGGCGGGCCGATCGACGCGCGGCGCAGCCCGACGGCGGTGAACAATCTCGCGCGGCGCAAGCCGTATTCCTGGTTCGAGCGCAACGTGATCGAGCGCGTGCCGGCGAAATATCCGGGGTACATGCGGCGCGTCTATCCGGGATTTCTCCAGCACCTCGGCTTCGTGGCGATGAATCCCGACCGCCACGTGAACGCGCACTGGGACTACTTCAACCATCTCATGGTCGGCGATGGCGAATCGGCCGACGGGCACCGGCGCTTCTACGACGAGTACAACGCAGTGCTCGACCTGCCGGCCGAGTACTACCTCGACACGGTGAAAACCGTGTTCCAGGAGTTTGCGCTGCCGAGAGGCCGCATGTTCGTGCGCGAGGAGCTGGTGCGCCCGCATGCGATTCGCGAGCCGGCGCTGCTCACAATCGAAGGCGAGCTCGACGACATCTCGGGCAATGGCCAGACCGAAGCGGCGCATGCGCTCTGCCTCAACATCCCGCGTGAGCGGCGGGCGCACTTTCTTGCGCCCGGGGTCGGGCACTACGGCATCTTCTCCGGGCGGCGCTGGCGCGAGGTGGTGTTCCCGCGCGTGCGCGAGTTCATCGCCACCTACAACTCGTAGCGCGAGCCTTCCTTGCCGATCACCGCGCGCTCCACGGTCGAGCGCGGCAGGTGCGGCGCGAACAGCTCGATGAACTCATAGGCGTAGCGGCGCAGATACGCGTTGCGCTTGATTCCCAGCCGCGTGGTGCTGGATTCGAACAGATGGCTGGCGTCGATCGCGCGCAAGGTGGCGTCGCGCTTCGGATCGAAGGCCATCTTGGCCAGGATGCCGATGCCCAGACCGAGCTCGACATACGTCTTGATCACGTCCGAATCGAGCGCCGTCAGCACCACGTTAGGCTGCAGGCCGCGATTCTCGAATGCCTTCTCGACGAGTGACCGGTTGGCGAACGCGAAGTCGTAGGTGACGATCGGATACTGCGCCAGCTTTTCCAGCGTCAGCGGCGCCGCCTTGAGCAGCGGATGCTTGGGGGGTACCACGACGCACCGGTTCCACTGGTAGACCGGCATCGAGACCAGCTCCGGATACTCGGCTATCGCCTCGGTTGCGACGCAGAGATCGGCCTCACCGGTAAGTACTTGCTCACAGATCTGGGTCGGATTTCCCTGATGGATGACCAGCTTGACCTTCGGGTAGCGCCGCTTGAACGCGGCCACCGCCTTGGGCAGGGCGTAACGCGCCTGGGTGTGGGTTGCGGCGATGGTCAACGTGCCGAGCTGGTCGTTGGCGAACTCCTCGCCCGCCCTTTTGAGGTTCTGGGCTTCGGAAAGGATCCGCTCGGCGATCGCGACCACGGCCTTGCCGGGCTCGGTGATGGCGACCAGCCGCTTGCCGTGCCGCACGAAAACCTGGATGCCGAGTTCGTCCTCGAGCGAGCGGATCTGCTTCGACACCCCGGGCTGCGAGGTATGCAGGGCGTCCGCCGCCTCGGAGACGTTGAGCCCCCGGCGCACCACCTCGGTCAGATAGCGCAGCTGCTGGAGTTTCATTGCTTAGATCTAGTTTGAATAACATTCTAACACATTAGTCTTTGAAAGCATAAGGGGCGGTCCTACGATTGGGGGTTCGATGGAACCAGGAATCCTCGCGCTCGTCGCCATCACGCTCGCCGCCGCCTTCGTCAACGGCGCGCTCGGTTACGGCTTCTCCTCGCTCACCGTGCCGGTGGGCCTGGTGTTCTTCGCCAACCGCGTCCTCAACCCGGCGCTGGTTCTGGTCGAGGTGTTCATCAACCTCTACGTTCTGGTGATCAACCGCGCGGCGATTCGCGCCGTCTGGAAGCGTGTCTGGCCGATCATCATCGGCCTGCTGCCGGGGGTGGCGCTCGGCAGCTACCTGCTCGCCTCGCTGCATCCGGACTGGCTGAAGCTCGCCACCTACGTCCTCATCCTGCCGCTCATCCTGCTGCAGGCGGCAGGGATACGCCGGCCGATGAGTGCCGAGCGACTCATCGGCGTGCCCTTTGGAACGGGTCTCGGTTTCCTTTATTCGGTGACGACGATTTCCGGGCCGCCGCTCGCGCTGCTGTTCAACAACCAGGGACTGGTGAAGCAGGAATTCCGCGCCGGCCTGGCGCTGATCCGCGTCGCCGAGTCGTGCCTGACCGCGTTTGCCTACTACCAGCTCGGACTCTTCACCGCCGAGGCGCTGCACCTCGGCTGGTGGATCGTGCCGAGCGTGCTCGTCGGCATTCCGCTCGGCGCCTACGCAATCCGTCGTATCGATGCGGAGACGTTCAGGCGCGTTTGCATGAGCTTCGACGTCTGGGTGGTCGGCTTTGGCCTGGCGCGTACCCTCCTTACGCTGAAGCTCGCGACCAGCCCATTCGCATACGGCGCGATGGCGGCCGGCGTGCTGCTCGACCTCTGGCTCCTCACCATGTTCTTCCGCACGCGGCGCTCGGCGCTCGCGGCCGCCTGACATGTACCGCTACGACGAGGTCGATCAGCGTCTGGTAGACGAGCGGGTGCAACAGTTCCGCGGCCAGACGCGGCGCTTCCTCGCCGGGCAGCTGTCCGAAGAGGAATTCCGCGCCCTGCGGCTGCGCAACGGCCTGTACATCCAGCGCTACGCGCCGATGCTGCGCATCGCCATACCGTACGGGCTGCTGTCGACGCGCCAGTTGCGCAAGCTCGCCGAGATCAGTAGGCGCTACGACCGCGGCTACGGGCATTTCTCGACGCGCCAGAATATGCAGCTCAACTGGCCGAAGCTGGAGGAGGTGCCCGAGATCCTCGCCGAGCTCGCGACCGTGGAGATGCACGCGATCCAGACCTCGGGCAACTCGTTCCGCAACGTCACCACCGATCATTTTGCCGGTGTGGCGCAGGACGAAATCGTCGATTCCTTCGTCTGGTGCGAAATCATCCGGCAATGGTCGACGTTCCATCCGGAATTCTCCTTCCTGCCGCGCAAGTTCAAGATCGCGCTGAACGGCGCGCGCGCCGACCGCGCCGCGGTCGCGGTGCATGACATCGGCCTGCATGCCATCAAGGATGAGAAGGGAGAGATCGGGTTCAAAGTGCTGGCGGGCGGCGGGCTGGGCCGCACGCCGATGATCGGCTTCGTGATCCGCGAGTTCCTGCCCTGGCCGCATCTGCTGACGTATCTCGAGGCGATCCTGCGCGTCTACAACCGCTACGGTCGTCGCGACAACATTCATAAGGCGCGCATCAAGATCCTGGTGAAGGAGCGCGGGCCCGAGAAATTCCGTGACGAGGTCGAAGCGGAATGGGCACAGGTCAAGGACGGCCCGGCGACGCTGATCACGGAAGAAGTCGAGCGCGTCGCCGCGCGTTTCACCCGTCCCGCTTACGAACGTTTGCCCAACCTCGATCTGGAGGCGATAGGTGCTCCAGGCTTCACCGCGTGGGCGAAGCGCAATGTCCAGCCGCACAAAGTGCCCGGCTACGCCGCGGTCACGCTGTCGCTGAAGAAGACCGGCGTGCCGCCGGGCGATGCCACCGCCGAGCAGATGGACGCGATTGCCGACCTCGCCGACCGCTACTCGTTCGGCGAGTTGCGCGTCTCGCACGAGCAGAACCTGGTGCTCGCCGACGTGCGACAGAGCGATCTGGTCGAGGTGTGGCGCGAGGCGCGGCGTCTCGGCCTGGCGACGCCGAACCTGGGGCTGCTCACCAATATCATCGCCTGCCCCGGCGGCGATTTTTGCGCGCTGGCCAACGCCAAGTCGATTCCAGTGGCCGAAGCGATCCAGCGGCGCTTCGACGATCTCGACTACCTGCACGACATCGGCGAGCTCGATCTCAACATTTCCGGCTGCATGAACGCCTGCGGCCATCACCACATCGGGCATATCGGCATCCTCGGTGTCGATAAGAACGGCGAGGAGTGGTACCAGGTCGAGATCGGCGGTAACCAGGGCGAAATACGCCCCGGCACGAAGGCTGCCCTCGGCAGGGTGCTCGGGCCATCCTTCGCGCGCGCGGAGGTGCCCGACGTGATCGAGCGGCTGATCGAGTGCTACCTCGAAAGCCGCGACAGCGAGGCCGAGCGCTTCGTTGACGTGGTGCATCGCATCGGAGTCGAACCTTTCAAAGAACGGGTCTATGGCAACGCTGATCAAAGAGCGGCGCGTCGTCACCGCGAATCCGCCGTCGCCTGACGAGAAGGTGATTCGTCTGGAACCGGCCGACGATCCGGCCGCGGTGGCGGGCGAGCTCGCGCACGCCACGCGCGTCGAAGTCAATTTCCCGAAATTCGGCGACGGGCGCGGGTTCTCGATCGGGCGGCTGCTGCGCCAGCGTTACGGCTACAAGGGCGAGCTGCGCGCCGTCGGCCACATCACGCGCGATCACCTGTTCTTCATGGAGAGCTGCGGCTTTGACGCCTTCGAGCTGCGCGAAGGCGAGGATCCGCACGAGGCGCTCGCGGGTTTCGAGGACTTCAGCGAGTCCTACCAGGCCTCGGTCACGCGGCCGCTGCCGCTTTTCCGCCGGCGCACGGCATGACCGAGCTCGACCGCACGCTGCGCGAGATCGCGGAGCGATTCTCGCCGGTGGCCCTGGCGAGCAGCCTGCAGGCCGAAGACATGGTCATTACGGACGCGATCGCTCGCCTGCGTCTTCCGATCACGGTGTTTGCCCTCGACACCGGACGCCTGCATGCCGAAACGCTGGAACTGATCCCTGAAATCAAGCGGCGCTACGGCACCGAGGTCGAAGTGCATCGGCCGCAAAGCGCGTCGGTCGCGCAATACGTGCAGTTCTACGGCCGCGACGCGTTCTACGGCAGCGTGGGCCTGCGACAACGCTGCTGCGAGATCCGCAAGGTCGAGCCGCTGGCGCGCGCGCTTGCCGGCAAACGCGCCTGGATCACCGGCCAGCGCCGTGAACAGTCATCCAATAGAGCCGAACTGGCGGAGCGCGAGTTCGATGCCGCGCACGGCCTCGAGAAATTCAATCCGCTCGCGGCGTGGAGCGGGGTCGCGGTGTGGGAGTACATCCGCACGCACGACGTGCCGTACAACCGGCTTTATGACCAGGGTTACCGCTCGATCGGCTGCGCGCCGTGCACGCGGCCAACGCTGCCGGCAGAAGATCTGCGCGCCGGGCGGTGGTGGTGGGAACAACCCGAGACCAAAGAGTGCGGCTTGCATGTCGCAGCCGACGGCCGCCGGGTGCGCGCCAAGGAGCCGGCATGAGCGCGCTGCTGGCGGAACGACGCGTTTCGGTTGCGGCGCGCACGCACCTCGACTGGCTTGAGTCGGAAGCAATCACCATCCTGCGCGAAGTGGCGGGGCAGTGCCAGAACCCGGTGCTGCTGTTTTCCGGCGGCAAGGACTCCGCGGTGCTGCTGCGCCTTGCGGAAAAGGCGTTTCGCCCGGGGCGCTTCCCCTTCCCGTTGATGCACATCGACACCGGGCACAATTTTTCCGAGGTGATCGAGTTTCGCGATCGCCGCGTCGCCGAGCTCGGCGAGCGCCTGGTGGTGCGCACGCTCGAGGACTCGATTCGCCGCGGCACGGTGCGCCTGCGCGCCGAGAGCGACAGCCGCAATGCCGCGCAGTCGGTGACGCTGCTCGAAGCGATCGCCGAATTCGGCTTCGATGCCGCGATCGGCGGCGCGCGGCGCGACGAGGAGAAGGCGCGCGCCAAGGAGCGCGTGTTCTCGTTCCGCGACGAGTTCGGGCAGTGGGATCCGCGCAATCAGCGCCCGGAGCTCTGGAGCTTCTACAACGCGCGCGTGCACCCCGGCGAGCACGTGCGCGTGTTCCCGATCAGCAACTGGACCGAGCTCGATGTCTGGCAATACATCGCGCGCGAGTCGATCGACCTGCCGTCCCTCTACTACGCGCACCGGCGAGCGGTGGTACGTCGCCGCGGCCTGCTGGTTCCCATCACGCCACTGACGCCTGCGCGGCCGGGCGAGACGGTCGAGGAAATCTCGGTGCGCTTTCGCACCGTGGGCGACGTGAGCTGCACCTGCCCGGTGGCATCCGACGCCGCCAGCGTCGAAGCGATCGTGCAGGAAACCGTCAGCGCCACGCTCACCGAGCGCGGCGCGACCCGCATGGATGACCAGACCTCCGAGGCGTCGATGGAGCGGCGCAAGAAAGAGGGCTACTTCTAGATGAGCCTGCTCGGCGAAATCGAGCGCAAGGGGCTCGCCGCCGACCGCGGCGTGCTGCGCCTGGTCACCGCGGGCAGCGTCGACGACGGCAAGAGTACGCTGATCGGCCGGCTGCTCTACGATTCGCGCGCCATCCTGCAGGACCAGCTCGACGCGCTCGAGCGTGCCTCGCAGCGCCGCGGCGCCGCCGAGATCGACCTTTCGCTGCTCACCGACGGCCTCGAAGCCGAGCGCGAGCAGGGCATCACCATCGACGTCGCCTATCGCTACTTCGCCACGGTGCGGCGCAAGTTCATCATCGCCGACGCGCCGGGTCATGAGCAGTACACCCGCAACATGGCGACCGGCGCGAGCACCGCCGACGCGGCAGTGCTGCTGGTCGATGTGCGCAAGCGTATGGTCGAGCAGACGCGGCGCCATCTGCTGCTCGCGCGTCTGCTCGGCGTGCGCCATGCCATCGTGTTCGCCAACAAGATGGACCTGGTCGGCTACTCGCAGGCGATTTTCGCGGCGGTGCGTGACGAAGTGCTCGCATTCGCAGCGCCGCTTGGCTTCACCACGCTGGAGGTGTTGCCCGGCTCGGCGCTGCGTGGCGACATGGTGGTTACGCGCGGACCCGAGCTCGACTGGTTCGACGGCCCGACGCTGCTCGAGCGTCTCGAATCGCTTGAATCTGCCGCCGACGATGCGCTGAGCGGACCTTTGCGCCTGCCGGTACAGCTCGCCTCGCGCCCGCAGGGCGACAGCGCGCGCAGTTATCTCGGCCGCATTGAATCGGGCGCCATCGCCGTGGGTGCAGAGGTGCTGGTGCTGCCGGCAGGGCGGCGCACGCGCGTACGCCACCTCATCGTCCAGGGTGCGTCGCGCGAGGTGGCCGTTGCCGGCGATGCCGTATCGGTGGAGCTGGCCGACGAGATCGATATCTCGCGCGGCGATCTCATCGTCGATGCCGCCGCCGCGCCACGCGAAGCGCGCGCCATCGAAGCCACACTGGTGTGGCTCGACGCCGAGCCGTTCCGTCCTGGCGCGCGCTATCTGGTGCAGCAGGCCGGTCGGCGCACGCCGGCGCGCATCCGCGAAGTGCGCAGCCGGCGCGATGTCCACACGCTGGAAGAGCGCGCTGCCGACGGCGCGATCGCGGTCAACGATATCGTGCGGGCGGCGCTTGCAGTGCAGTCGCCGATCTTCGTCGATGCCTATGAGGCGGTGCGCGCCACCGGCGCCTTCATCCTGATCGATGAGGCGACCAACCGGACGGTCGCCGCCGGGATGGTGCAGTGAAGGGCACCGTGTACCTCGTGGGCGCCGGGCCGGGCGCAGCCGACCTCCTCACGGTGCGCGCGGCCAGGCTGCTCACCGAGGCCGACATCGTGTTCCACGATGCGCTGGTACCCGAGGCGATCCTGGCGCTCGCGTCGCGCGCGGAAAAGATCGCGGTCGGCAAGCGCTGCGGCAGGCATTCCACCGCCCAGCAGTTCATCAACAAGCGCCTCGCAGACGCCGCGCGTCATCACCGGGTCGTGGTGCGTCTGAAGGGCGGCGATCCGATGCTCTTCGGCCGCGCGCAGGAGGAAATCCGCTTCCTGCGCTTGCGCGGCATCGCGGTGGAGATCGTGCCCGGCGTCACTGCCGCGCTTGCGGCGAGCGCCGATCTGGGGGTCTCGCTTACGCAGCGTGGCTTGGCGCGCAGTGTGAGCTTCGTGACGCCGCGTGTCGGCGCCGGCGAGGCCGCAAGCAGCTGGGTGGCAGCCGTGCTTGCCGCCGACACTGCGGCCATCTACATGGGCGCCGGCGATGCGCCCGCCATCTCGCAGGCATTGATCAGCGCGGGCAAGCCGCCGAGCACGCCAGTGGCAGTAGTGGAGAACGCCTCGCTCGCAGAGGAGCGTGCCGTGTGCGGCAGGCTGGACGCGCTGCCGGCCTTGGCGACGCAGCTCTCCGGGGGCCCGGCGCTGATTTTCCTCGGCGAGGTCTTCAGCGACGCCGCAGCTGCAATACGGCCAGCGCTGCCGCGCCGATCGCAAGCGCGATAAACCACGCGAGCGACCAGCCGGCGATCGACAGGCCGAGGAATTTCCAGTCGACCGCGGCGCACTCGCCGCTGCCGTAAAACAGCTTCTCGAGCGTGCGCGACAGCGGCAGGTTGTTCAGCATGAAAAACAGATCCGGCCCGCATTGCGGCACCTTGTCCGCCGGCAGATGCTGCAGCCAGACCTGGCGGCTGGCGACGGCGGCGCCGCCCGCGGCAAACAGGATCGCGGCCGCGGCATAGACCGCTGTGCCGACGCGGCGCGGGCCGTGAATCGCGGCGATGAGGAAGGTCGCCAGCACCAGGTAGAAGCAGCCGCGCTGCACCATGCAGAGCGGACAGGGTTCGAGTCCCTGCCCGTATTGCAGGTAGTACCCGTAGCCGAGAAGCGCGGCGCAGATCGCCGCGCCCCCAGCGAAGGCCAGGCGCGGATTCATTTCGCTCCCGCCGGCAGGATGCGGCCGCTCGCCTCGCCAAAGCCGATGGTGGCATAGCCCTCGCGAGCGCATCGGCCGCGCTCGATCACTTCATCGCCGTCGTCGAGGAACGCGCGGCGCTCGCCATTGGCGAGCTCGAGGGGCTGCTTTCCTGCGAGCGTCAGTTCCATCATCGAGCCGAGCGAGTCGGCGGTGGTGCCGGAGATCGTGCCCGAGCCGAGGAGATCGCCCGGCTGCAGGTTGCAGCCATTGGAGGTCTGGTGCGCGACGATTTGCGCCAGCGTCCAATACGACTCGCGGAAGTTGCCGCGCGACAGGCGCACCGGAGATTTCATCTTCGCCGTGCGCAGATGCATCTCGACCTCGATGGAGAGACCGCCTTCGCGCTGGTCGTCCTCGGCGAGGAGATAAGGCAGCGGCCGCGGATCCTCGGCCGGACGCGCAAAAGCAGCGCAGCGGTAGGGCTCGAGCGCCTCCATCGTCACGATCCAGGGCGAAATGGTGGTGGCGAAGCTCTTGGCGAGGAAGGGACCGAGCGGCTGGTATTCCCAGGCTTGCAGGTCGCGCGCCGACCAGTCGTTGAGCAGCACGGCGCCGAACACGTGGTCGAGCGCTGCGCCGATGGGTATCGGGCGCCCCAGGCGGTTGCCGGTGCCGGCGATGAAGCCGAGCTCTGTTTCATAGTCGAGGCGCCTGCTCGGCGAATACGCCGGCGCCGGTGCCTCGGGCGGCTTCAGCTGGCCCACGGGGCGCCGCACCGCGGTGCCGGAAACGACGATCGACGAGCCGCGGCCGTGATAGCCGATTGGCACCCATTTGTAATTGGGCAGCAGCGGATTGTCCGGGCGCAGCAGGCGACCGACGTTCGTCGCATGGTGAATGCCGGTATAGAAATCGCTGTAGTCCCCAATCGCGACCGGTAGGAAAAGCTCAGCCTGCTTCATCGGCACCAGGTGCTTCTGCAGCCGCTTGCGCTGCCGGCTTTTCACGGACAGCGCGCGCGACAGCTCGCGGCGCAGCTTGCGCGCGGCGTTGCGGCCCATCGCGGCCAGGCCGTTCAGCGTCGCGCCGGTGCGAAAGCCGAGCGCGGCGAGATCGAAAATCTGGTCGCCGATGGCGACGCCGCCGCGCGCCGGTTCCTTCTGTCCTTTGCGCTTGAAGATGCCGAAGGGCAGGTTCTGGAGCGGAAAATCGCAGCCGGGCTCGTGCGCCGACTCGACCCAGCTCGCGAGCGCCGGGTCGTGCGTCTCGTCGAGCCTCATCGCTGCAGGCGCTTGAAGCCGGACCAGACCGCGTCGTAGTCCTTCTGCAGCTCGCGCGCCGACAAGGCGAAACGCGTCGGCCGGAACACGTAGCGCGATTCCCACATGAAGGCGAGGCCGCCGTCGAGCTTCTGCGGCTTGAGCTCGGCGGCGCTGGCGCGCTCGAAGCTCGCGCGGTCCGGGCCGTGCGCCGACATGCAGTTATGGATCGACACCCCGCCGGGCAGGAAGCCGCCAGCCTTGGCGTCGTATTGTCCGTGCACCAGGCCCATCAATTCGCTCATCACGTTGCGATGGAACCAGGGCGGCCGGAACGTCTCCTCGGCGACCGCCCAGCGCGTCGGGAAGACGACGAAGTCGCAGTTCGCGATGCCCGGCTGCGCGGAGGGCGACGTGAGCACGGTAAAGATCGAAGGATCGGCATGGTCGAAGCTCACCGTGTTGATCGCCATGAAGCGCGCGAGATCGTACTTGTAGGGGACATAGTCGCCGTGCCAGGCGAGCACGTCGAGTGGCGAATGCTCGAACGGACTGGCCCACAGGCCGCCCATGAACTTGGCGAGCACCTCGCACTTGCCGCTTTCCTCGAACGCCGCCACCGGTGCCATGAAATCGCGCGTTTGCGCGAGGCCCTGCGAGCCGATCGGCCCGAGTTCGGGCAGGCGGAACGGCGGCCCGTAGTTTTCGCAGAGATAGCCGCGCGCCTGCTTTTCGAGCAGCGTCAATTTGAATTTCATGCCGCGCGGCACGACGCCGATCTCGCCGGGACGCAGCTCGAGTCTGCCCAGTTCGGTGAACAGCTCCACCGCGCCTTGCTGCGGCACCAGCATCAGCTCGCCGTCGGCGCAATACAGATAGCGCCGCTCCATCGA
>DASWER010000619.1:0-3547 GCA_036394655.1 Burkholderiales bacterium | reverse complement strand
GTGGGAAGGCGCCTCGCCGGGCAAGCCCGAGCGCATCGCCTCCGCGCTCGAGATCATGCTCGAGGGACCGATCGGCGCCGCCTCGTTCAATAACGAGTTCGGCCGGCCGAACCTGTGCGGCTACTTCCGCAGCTTCGAAGCCGAGGTCGGCGGGGTCCGCCGCGGCTACCACAAGCCCATCATGCTCGCCGGCGGCCTGGGCAACATCGACGCCTCGCATTCCCTCAAGGTTTCTTTTCCATCAGGCACGCTGCTGGTCCAGCTCGGCGGCCCTGGACTGCTGATCGGCATGGGCGGCGGCGCCGCCTCCTCGATGGGCGCGGGCGCCAACGTGGCCGATCTCGATTTCGACTCCGTGCAGCGCGGCAACGCCGAGATGCAGCGCCGCGCGCAGGAGGTGATCGACCGCTGCTGGCAGCTCGGCGCAGCGAATCCGATCCTTTCGATCCACGACGTCGGCGCGGGCGGCCTGTCGAACGCCGTGCCCGAGCTCGCCTGGTCGGCGAGCCGCGGCGCGCAGCTCGAGCTGCGCAAGATCCCGACCGGGGACAGCGGCATGTCGCCGCGCGAGATCTGGTGCAACGAGGCGCAGGAGCGCTACGTGCTCGCGATCGCGCCCGGTGATTTGCCGGCGTTCGAGAACATCTGTCAGCGTGAGCGCTGTCCGTTTGCCGTGCTCGGCAACGCCAGCGACGACGGCCGGCTGGTGGTGCTGGACAGCCAGCTCGGCAACCGGCCGATCGACATCGAGCTCGCCGTGATCCTCGGAAGACCGCCGAAGATGCTGCGCGACGTGCGGCATGTGGCGCGTGCGCCGAAGCCGCTGGTGCTCGACAAGGTCACCATCGACACCGCGGCGCACCGCACGATGCGCCATCCGACCGTGGCGGCGAAGCATTTCCTGGTCTCGATCGGCGATCGCAGCGTCGGCGGCCTGTGCGCGCGCGATCCCTTCGTCGGTCCCTGGCAGGTGCCGGTGGCCGACTGCGCGGTGACGCTCCTCGACTACGACGGCTACGCAGGGGAGGCGATGGCGATCGGCGAGCGCACGCCGCTCGCGCTGATCGACGCGCCCGCGTCCGGGCGCATGGCGGTCGGGGAAGCGATCACCAATATCGCTGCGGCGCGCATCGCATCGCTCGCCAGCGTGAAGCTTTCGGCCAACTGGATGGCCGCGGCCGGCCATCCCGGCGAAGACGCTGCTCTTTACGACACCGTGCGTGCGGTGGCGATGGAGCTCTGCCCGGCGCTCGGCGTTTCCATTCCGGTGGGCAAGGATTCGCTCTCCATGCAAACCTCGTGGGACGACAAGCAGGTGGTCAGCCCGCTTTCCCTCATCGTGTCGGCGTTCGCCCCGGTCGAGGATGCGCGCGACACGCTGACGCCGCAGCTGCGCGACGATGCGGGCGACACGGAGCTGGTGCTGATCGACCTGGGCTGCGGCAAGAACCGCCTCGGCGGCTCGATCCTCGCGCAGACGCACGGCGGCTTCGGCGATCAATGCCCCGATCTGGACGATCCGGCGCTGCTGAAAGCCTTCTTCGCCGCGATCCAGGCACTGCGGCCCTCGATCCTCGCCTACCACGACCGCTCCGACGGCGGCCTGTTTGCAGCGGTGTGCGAGATGAGCTTCGCCGGGCACTGCGGCGTCACGCTCAATCTCGACGCGATTGCCTTCGAAGCCGCGAGCGACGACGTCGATGCCTTCAAGCGCAACGCCGACGAGCAGCTCGCCGGCCGGGCGCGCGAGCTCGCCATCGCGGCGCTGTTCAACGAGGAGCTGGGCGCGGTGATCCAGATCCGCACGCGCGAGCGCTCGAACGTGATGCAGGTGCTGCGCGAAGCCGGCCTCGCCGCGTATGCGCACGTCGTCGGGCAGCTCAATAGCCGCGACGAGGTCTGCGTCACGCGCAACGGCCGCACGCTCTATTCCAACAAGCGCGACCACACGCAGCGCACCTGGGGCGAGATCACATACCGCATGCAGGCGCTGCGCGACCATCCCGACTCGGCGCGCGAGGAATTCGACCGCATCATCGAGCAGCACGATCCGGGACTCTCGCTGCACCTCAGCTTCGACATGACGCCGCCGGCAATCGCCACGGGCACCAGGCCGCGCATTGCGATCCTGCGCGAGCAGGGCGTGAACGGGCAGGTGGAGATGGCCGCCGCGTTCGACCGCGCCGGCTTTGAAGCAGTCGATGTGCACATGACCGACCTCCTCGCCGGCCGGCGCACGCTCGATGGCTTCAAGGGGTTTGCCGCCGGCGGCGGCTTCGCCTACGGCGATGTGCTCGGCGCCGGACGCGGCTGGGCGAGCACCATCCTCTACAACCCGCGCGCCCGCGCCGAGTTCGAGAAATTCTTCGCGCGCCGCGACAGCTTCGCCTTCGGCGCCTGCAACGGCTGCCAGATGATGGCGGCGCTGAAGGAGCTGATCCCGGGTGCGGCGCACTGGCCGGCGTTCGTGCGCAACCGCTCCGAGCAGTTCGAGGGCCGGCTGGTGATGGCCGAGATCGTCGAGAGCCCGTCGATCCTGTTCGCCGGCATGGCCGGCAGCCGCATCCCGATTGTCACCGCGCACGGCGAAGGCCGCGCCCAGTTCTCCGGCGCTCCCGACTTGGTATGCATGCGTTATGTGAACAACAGGGGCGAGCCGACCGAGGTCTATCCCTACAACCCGAGCGGCACGCCGCAGGGCATCACCGGCCTCACCACCGCCGATGGCCGCTTCACCATCGTCATGCCGCATCCCGAGCGCTGCTTCCGCAGCGTGCAGATGTCCTGGCGCCCGCCGCGCCTCGGCGAGGATTCGCCGTGGATGCAGCTCTTCCGCAATGCGCGCCGCTGGGTCGGTTAATTCGGGCCAGGGTCATAATTCAATGATCAGGATTTACGCGGCAGGATGGGCTGCCACCGTCGCGCTCGCGGTTTTGGGCACGGCGCATGCACAAGACCCCAAGGTCCAGCGTGGGCAGCGCGGCACGCAGGGCTGGCGCGGGCCCTGGGGCACGACGTACGCATCGAACCTGCGAATCAACGTGCACGCGATGGGCGAGGGGGATTGGGTCACGTATATGAAGAACCTGAAGGCGCGCCCGCCCATGCCGTGGTGGAGCGTCCGCGAGACCAGCGAAGACGATCTGCGCGCGATGCACGCCTACATCAAGCAGCTCGGGCCAGGAGCCGAAACCGCCGTACATCCAGTATCCAATGCCAGCAAAGTGAGGAGAGAGCCGAAATGAGCATCGCGCGCCACGATCCGAGCAGCATCCTTTCCCAGGCCGTCGAGCACGGCAACACGGTCTATCTCGCCGGCATCGTGGCGAAGGACCTGGGCAAGGACGTGAAGGGACAGACCAAGGAGATCCTCGACGACATCGACCGCCTGCTCGGCAAGTGCGGCTCGCACAAGTCGAAGGTGCTGCAGGCGCAGATCTGGGTCACCGACATCCGCAACCGCGCGCCGATGAACGAGGTCTGGACGGCGTGGGTCGACGCCAAGAACCTGCCGGCACGGGCCTGCGTCGAGGCGAAGCTGGCCGAT
>DASWER010000618.1:0-3454 GCA_036394655.1 Burkholderiales bacterium | reverse complement strand
GTTACAGCGGGGGAACTCTCGGTCCGCCGCGCCCGCGGTAGCCCATGACGAGCGACACGACGAACGCGATCAGGAACAGGAAGAACAGGACTTTTGCGATTCCCGCAGCCGTACCGGCAAGGCCGGTGAAGCCGAAGATCGCCGCGAGTATCGCGACAATGAAGAACCCAATCGCCCAGCTAAGCATGTGAGCCTCCAACGGTTGGTAGAAACAACCGTAGGGGTGCAATTCGCGTGCCGGGTCAGACCACCGCATCCTCAGCCGGATACTGCGCAGCCTCGTCCTGCGGCAAGGGCTCGATGTCGAGACCCGCGTCGGCGTCGCCATCGAGCTCGTCTGCATCCAGCGCGATCGCCGGCTTGCCGTAAGGCGTCATCAGGCCGAACACCCGCAAATCGTCCTTGGTGATCGGATTAAGCGGGCCGAGCCAGCTCAGGAACTGCGCGAGGTGGGTGATGCGCTCGGGATGCGCGCAGGCACCGGGAGCGGCCGGATCGAAGGCGCTGCCGCTTTGCAGGCGCGATACGCGATCGGGAATCAACGCGAGAGTACGGGAGACGACGGCAGCATTCATGTTTTTCCTCCGCTGGGCGAATCGCCAACGCGAGACTAGCCAGCGCGCCGCCGCTTGCATAGCGCAAATTGCCGCGACCGCTTAGAACTGAAACGCTACGCGCTGTCATCCAAAAGTGTCAGGCGCCACCCGACGGGGACCAAAAATTGCTCATTGCCTTTGCAAAATGAGCACATTACGCATTGCATTCGCCGTGATTTTTTTCAGCGGCATGGCACAGGCGCAGACGCCGGGCGTGGGCGAGACGCGGCCCGCAGAGCCGGCCGCGCGCGAGCGCAGCGGTCCGGCGGACGACGTCGTCAGGGGCGCCGTGATCAAGGAGCGCGAGCCGGTGGTGGCGCCGGAGAAGCCGCAGAGCGATTCCGACCGCGCGATCACCCGCTGCAACGCGCTGTCGGGCGCCTTGCGCGAGGAGTGCATGCGCCAGGAACAAAATGCCGGCGCCGGCGCCACGCGCGCGATCGAGCCGGCCACGGCCCCGCCGCCGCAAAATCCCCGCTAGGCTTTATCCAGAGCTCGACACCACGACGCGGATCGGCGTCGGGTTGTAATCGTTCACCGGATTGTTGATCTGCGGGCAGTTGGAGATCACCGCGAGCACGTCGGACTCCGCGCGCAGCTCGACATGATCGCCCGCCTTCGAAATGCTCGGTCCCATGTCCATCTCGCCGTTCGCACCGACCGGCACGTACATGAAGAAATTGACGTTCGCCACCAGGTCTTTCGCTCCCATGCCGTACTTGGCGAGCTCGCGGAGGAAGTTGTCGCGGCAGTTGGGCTGGTAGCCGACGTTGTAGCGGAAGCGGTTGAGCGCCGCGCTGCAGCAGCCGCCGATCGTGTCGTGCCTGCCGCAGCTGTCGGCAACGATGGTGAACAGCGGCGTCAGGCCGACGCTGTAGAGCACGCTGCCGGTGGAGAGAAAAATGCCTGCCGGATTGATCTTCATCGTATCCGCCGCCGCGTAGCGGTCGGCGTAGTCGTGCGCGTTGTAGCAAAGGAAGTCGACCGCCTGCTTGCCCTCGAGGTCGACGATGCGCAGGCGCTCGCACCACGGTGTCCTCGAGGACGCTCACCCTAGGTAGCGGTTTCGCGCGGCGCCTTTGGCGCCGGCTTGCGCGGTCCGGCGTCGCGGGCGTGCCAGCCCTTCTCCGCCATGCAGCCGTTGAAAAGCGCGATGCCTAAAGCTTTGCGTTTCTGCTCGTCCTCGACGCCACGGGTGCGCTCGAAGGCCGTGCCGTGGCATTCCGACATGTCCTGCCTCAGCATGAGCTGCTGCTCGCCGGGCTGGATGCCGCGCTGGGAAAGTCCCGGGTTGGTCCACAGCGCGCTGCGCTGAGCATGCGCGGCTCCCGCCGCGCAAAGAAGAAACACGAGGGAGAGAAAGCGCGCCATCAGGCATGGCTAGCTTACACTCAAGCCATGTCGGTACTGCGCATCGCAAAGATGGGCAATCCGGTGCTGCTGCGCAAGGCCGAGCTAGTGGCCGACCCGACTTCGCCCGAGATCAAGCGCCTCGCCGCCGACATGCAGGAGACGCTCGAAGACATCGGCGCAAGCGGCCTCGCCGCGCCGCAGGTCTTCGTCTCCGAGCGCGTGGTGGTCTATCGCATCATCGCTTCGCGCATCCCGGAAGGCTCGGGCCTCCAGCCTCGGCCGTGGACCGTGATGGTCAACCCCGTCATCACTCCCAGACGCGACGCGAAGACGCCAGTGTGGGAGCGCTGCCTGTCCATTCCCGGCTTGCACGGCAAGGTGCCACGCTATCTGGACATCAACATCCGGTATCAGACCCTCGAGGGGAAAACTGAAAGCCATGACGCATACAGCTCCTGGGCGGCGCTCCTGCAGCACGAGTGCGATCACCTGGACGGCATCGTCTATCCGATGCGCATGACCGATCTTTCGCTCCTTGCCTACAACGAGGAGCCAGGACCACTCGCGCGCGAGGTGGCCGAGAGCCCGAAAGGCATCGATCCGCTGTTCATTGACCTGGTGGAGCGCTGGCCGGGCCGCGCGCGCTGGTTCGGCGCCTAGTCCGGCCTTATGCAGCCCCGAGCAATGCGCGGATCTCCTCGGCCCGCGCCGGGGACAATCCGCCGGCGGCGAGCGCGAGCGGCACCGTCCTCAGCGCAAGCGTGCAATAGAGCTCGGCGAGCTTCGGGTCGAGCGCTTCGAGGGCTTCGACGTGACGCTTGACCGTCTCGGCATCGCCGCGCGCGATCGATCCCGCCATGGCGCGCGCCGGGCCGGAATGTGCCACCGCGTCGGTCGCGCCGCGCAACAGCGGCAGCAGCGCCGCGAGCGCGTCGTGCGGCGGTATGCCGATGCGATTCCACACCTCCACGCCTTCGGCGAGCAGTGCGCACACGAAGGCAGCGGCGTAGTGCGCGCCCGCGTGGTAGGCGGCGCGCGCGCCGGGCGGAATGACCAGCAGCCGCCCGCGCAACGCCGACACCATCCCTTTCAGGACCGACAACAGAGGTTCCTCGGCCTCGACCGCGATGGCGCAGCCGGCGAGGCCGCGTGCCGCGACTTCCGCGTCGGCGAACATCTGCAGCGGATGGAAGCCGCCGACCTGCGCCTGCGTTTTCAGCACCGAAAGCTCGGCCGCGCCGCTGCAATGCACCGCGGCCTGGTCCTTGCGCCAGCGCAGTTGCTCGGAGACAGCGGATAGCGCGTCATCCGGCACGGTAAGGAATACGACATCGGAAGCATCCACGACGCGCTGCGCATCGCCGCGCTTGCGGCTCGAGACGCCGGTAATCGTGTAACCGCTGCGCGAAAGTGCGAGCGACAGGCCCAGGCCGACGCGGCCGGCGCCGATGAAGCCGATCCGCTCAGTCGCGATACGAAGGATCCTGCCGGTCGAGCGAGCGCAG